>JASJGV010000434.1:0-4952 GCA_033791325.1 Desulfobacterales bacterium
GTTAGGTTTTAGGTAAACCAGTCATATTCGATTTTATTATTTGTCAGCCAAGAGCTAAGAGCAACCAATGATAGTGTTCCGAAACCACTCCGGCAAATAACGTCAAACAGCCGCTCGAACTTGCGACCAAGCGTTCGTAAGGAAGACCAGCGCCAAAAAGTTAAGATACGATTGGTTGGTTAATAGTGCCTGATTACTATAAATCCAATCCAACCATCTGGCCTTCCTAACGATCGCTAACTCGGTTGAAGAACCTCGCAGCACAAATAAAATCGCACCGCGATGTTATTTGGGTATTTCATTTTGCCTCAGTTTTTGATATTCCGGTTAACGATTTACAGCATCCCGGGTAAACCACCACCCGTGAAACAGGTGGCTTTCATTTGGTATAAAAAGCGACAAGGTCGCGTCTTATAAAATCGCCAGCGATTTTATTAAGGATGGTTATCCATGCCCCACAGACTAGAAATTATGCTCAAACCTGAGATGCCCGACGCTGAGGGTGAAGGGATTCGCAAAAAGGCCGAGGATTACTTTGGTATCCGGCTTCAGCAGGTAAGGGTGGTCCACATCCTTACCATCGATGCGGAACTGTCAGCGGAGCAGCTCAGAACCATCCAGGCAGATATCTTTACCAATCCGGTCACACAGGTTTCGTCCTATGACCCTCTGCCCATGACATTTGACTGGATCATCTGGGTGGGATACCGGCCGGGTGTCAAAGACAATCCCGGGAGCACCGCCATTGAAGCCATCAGGGATGTTCTGGGTGTCACTCTTGGTGAAAACGAGGCGGTCTATACGTCCAGGCGATACTGCATTCAATGCAAGGGACTGCACCCGGAGGAAGCTGATAAAATTGCAGGAGAACTCCTGGCAAACGATCTTATCCAACAAAGAAAAATTTATTCAAAAGATGTTTGGGACCCTGCCATAGGTGTCGGCATGATAACCCCGAGAGTCATCCTGAATCATACCCCAACGGTTTCTGACATTCCCATCGACAGTGATGCAACACTCATGCGTTTGAGTGATGAACGGAATCTGGCACTCAACCCAAATGATATTCCCACCATCCGAGCCTATTTTCTTGAGAAGACAATTCAAGAAGAGCGTCGTAAAAAAGGGCTTCAAAGCCCGACTGACCTGGAGATTGAATACATCTCTCAGGCCCGCAGTGATCACTGCAACCACAATACATTCCAGGGTCTGTTTCACTACACTGACCTGTCGACCGGTGAGACAGATATCGTCGACAGTCTTTTCAACACATGCATCGAAGCACCGACACTTCAGCTCAAGGCACAGAAACCCTGGGTTGTATCGGTACTCTGGGACAATGCCGGTGCCGGAAAGTTTGACCATGAGCACCATTATGTCATTACTGGAGAAACACACAATTCTCCCTCCAACATGGAGGCTTACGGTGGAGCCATTACAGGCATTGTCGGTATCTACCGGGATCCCATGGGAACGGGTAAAGGGTCAAAGCTGATAATGGGCAGCTACGGATTCTGTGTGGGGCCTCGAAATTATGATGGTGACCTTAAACCCCGACTCCATCCAAGGCGACTTCTGGACGGTGTGATCGAGGGGGTTCGGGACGGGGGCAACAAAAGCGGTATCCCCACGACCTACGGGCAGCTTATGTTTCACCCGGGATATATCGGGAAATGCCTGGTTTTTGTAACGGCATTGGGGATCATGCCTGCCATGGTACAGGGCAAGCCTTCTCATGAAAAGGATATCAATCCAGGTGACTTTGTGGTCATGAGCGGTGGAAGGGTCGGTAAGGATGGTATCCATGGTGTCACCGCGGCATCTGAAACATTTTCCGAAAACACACCGGCCGGGCATGTGCAGATCGGCGATCCCTATACCCAGAAAAAAATGCACGACTTCCTGCTGGAAGCCCGGGATGAAGATCTTATGCGGTTTATTACCGACAATGGCGGTGGGGGGCTCTCTTCATCGGTGGGTGAAACCGCCCGGTTTTCTAATGGATGTGAAATCCAGCTTGAGAAAGTACCCTTGAAATATGAGGGGATGGACCAGTGGGAGATCTGGATATCGGAATCGCAGGAGCGAATGACGGTGGCAATACCACCGGAGCATATCGATCGTTATCTCGAACTGTCAGCCCTGCATGCAGTTGAGAGCACCATTATCGGCACCTACACCGATTCGGGCAAGCTTCATATCACCTATGATGGAAAAACCTGCGCCTATGTGGATATGGATCTGATGAAGTCGGGTTTTCCCCAGTGGGAGTTTGACGCTGAATGGACGTCACCGCCGCTTCGCGGGTTCGTCGAACCAGTCCTGAACGCACCCGCTGATTTTAACCGGCTTCTGCTGGATATACTGTCCCGTCCCAACATTGCTTCAAAGGAATGGATAACCCGGCAATACGATCATGAGGTTCAGGGGACGAGCGTCATCAAGCCCCTGGTAGGTGCTGAAAGGGATATGAACAGCGATGCAAGTGTTATCCGGCCGGTGCTGACATCCGAGAAGGGACTGGTTTTTTCCCAGGCACTTCTCCCGTTTTATTCCGCCATCGATGCTTTTCATATGACCACCTGCACCATCGACGAAGCCGTCCGCCGCCTGGTGGCTGTAGGTGCCGGGCTGGATCATATCGGCGGGGTAGACAATTTCTGCTGGCCGAGCATTCAATACCATCCCGACGCCAACCCGGACGGCAAGTTCAAGGCCGCCCAACTGGTCCGCTCCTGCCGGGCGTTAAAGGATACCTGCCTGGTCTATGGCATTCCGCTGCTTTCCGGCAAGGACAGCATGTATGTGGATGGTCATTTGACGGGACGTTATGGTGAATCCCACAAGGTATCAGCATTGGAGACACTGCAGTTTTCAGCCACCGGCATCATCCAGAACGTGCACAAGTGTGTTACCATGGAAAGCAAGGTGCCTGGGGATCTTGTCTATGTGGTGGGTGTTACCCGTAATGAAATGGGGGCGTCGGAATATTATGAGCATCTGGGATACATCGGCTGCAATATCCCCAAGGTGATTCCCCGGGAATTTATCAAGCTTTACCATGCCCTGGCCAATGCCATAGATCGGGAACTGGTGGCCTCCGCCCATGGTGTCTATCGCGGCGGTCTGGGGGTGCATATGGCCATGGTGGCCATGGGCGGGAGCCTGGGGATGGACCTGTGTCTGGAATCGGTTCCTGTCAAAGGGTGCGGACGTAACGATACCGTGCTCTTCTCCGAATCAGCCGGGCGGTTTATCATCACGCTGGACCCGGACAACAAGGCTTCTTTCGAGGCGATCTTCAAGGATCTGCCCTGCGCCTGTATCGGTAGCGTTACCAAAACACCTGAACTGAAGATAGCGGGTATGGATGGTAAACCCGTGGTTGTCACCTCTATTTCCAAACTTAAAAAAGCCTGGAAAGCATCCTTTGGAGCTCTCATATGAAAGCGGTTAATGTACTGGTTCTGACCGGATATGGATTGAATTGCGACAACGAAACAGCCTACGCTTTTGAACTGGCCGGAGCCTCGGCACAACGGGTGCACATCAATGCCTTGATCGCCGGTGCCGTGAGCCTGTCTGATTTTCAAATTCTTGTTTTCGGTGGTGGGTTCAGCTGGGGAGATGACCATGGTGCGGGTGTGATTCAAGCCGTGCGGATGAAAACAAGCATCGGTAGGGAACTCTTCGGCTTTATCGAAAAGGGAAACCTGGTCATGGGGATCTGCAATGGATTCCAGACGCTGGTCAATCTCGGGCTTCTTCCGGGGTTTGACCTTACCGGCCGGCAACCTGAAAATGCCCAGCGGTCCGTGGCCGTGACTTTCAATGACTGTGGCAATTTTCGGGACCAGTGGGTGAACATGCGCGTCAATACCGAATCTCCCTGTGTCTACACACGCGGTTTGACAGATCTGGAACTACCTGTCCGACATGGAGAAGGTAAATTTTTTACCGATATTGAAACCCTGAAGCGCTTGACGGACAACCAGCAGGTGGCCCTTAGGTATGCCCTGCCGGACGGGCGTCCAGCAGACCAGGCGTTTCCCTGCAACCCCAATGGGTCCATTGATGACATTGCCGGGATCTGTGATCCCACCGGTCGGATATTTGGACTCATGCCTCACCCGGAAGCCTACAACCACTGGACCAATCACCCGGACTGGCCGCTCATGAAGGAAAAACGCAAGCGAAAGGGTGAGCCGCTACCGTCCGGTCTGACCCCGGGGTTGAAAATGTTGGCCAATGGGGTGGAGTATTTTAAGCAATAAGCCAAAAGCGTTAAGCAATTAGCTGTTTATGGCCTATTGCCTACGGCTAACTTCTCAATAAATGCAAATAGCATCCGTTTGACTTCATTTATCAGATAGTTAAGGCTCTGGTAAGATTCGAGCTGAATATATTTGAGATGATATGCAAGCAGCAGTTGATACTCTGCTTCGTTGGCTGAACCGGTAGAAATAATTAAAAATCTGGCGAGTTCTTTCTCTCCAATCCTCCCACAACCTTCAGCGATGTTCGATGATATTGATACGGCTGCTCTTCGTATTTGTGATGTGAGTCCAAATCGCTCATGATCGGGAAAATTAAGTGTTATTTTATAAACCTCAAGCGTAAAATGGTGCGCTTTTATCCACACTTTCAGTTTTTTGAAATCTCTCATTTTTTACCGATATTGGTGTCCGACTATCTGGACCGCTCTTTTAAATTTGAATTCTCCGCTGCTTGCAGCGTGGGATAAATCCAAATTTAGATTAAGATCCATATTATTGCTAAAGTGCAGTGCTGAATTCTGAAAGATTTCAGGGAAAACCCCGTAATACCCTGTAGCTTGCTGCAGGGATAGGCGTTTTAGCCTTTCGCATCAAAGCGACACCGTCGCGTTCTATAAAATCGTGCTACGATTTTATTTGCCTGCCACGGTTAACCGCTTAATGCTTATACCTTAC
>JASJGV010000435.1:0-4361 GCA_033791325.1 Desulfobacterales bacterium
GGCCGGGGTTAATGTGCTGGAATCGTTACCTCCATCATTGGATGTTCCAAAATCGACAGTAGCGCTATCTCTTTTGGCCAGGGTGTATCGACTTCGGCAATACAGCTGGTTTCAGCAGCCTCTGCCATCGCAAACGGCGGCCTGCTCATGAAACCTTTTATCGTCCAGTCGGTCACCAACGAGAATGGCCGCATCTTAAAACGCACAGAGCCCGAAATCATCCGCCGCGCCACATCTCCCGAAGTGGCGTCCATCGTCAAACGAATCATGCAAACCGTCGTCACAGAAGGTGGTACCGGTACCAGTGCTTTCCTCGACGGCTATACAGTTTGCGGCAAAACCGGCACTGCCCAGAAAACAGATAAAAGCGGCAATTACGCCCGGGGCAAATACATCTCATCGTTTATAGGGTTTGCGCCGGCAGACAACCCCAGGCTTGTAATCCTGGTGGTTATCGATGAACCCGTCGACGACCACTACGGCGGCACAGTGGCGGCCCCGGCATTTCAAAATATTGCCCATGAAACATTACAACACCTTAATGTTCCACCGGAAACAAAAAAGGGCACCATCAAGGCTGCCTTGATAACCGGGGTCAGCGGTTGAAACTGAGAGATTTATATACGGCCATTCATGAGGCCGGAATCAATGGGGCCGAGATCAATGGTCATGAACAAAACACGCCCAAGCAGGAGATCGAGGTGACATCCCTTCATTACAACACACGTAATGTAAAGCCCGGAGGTCTTTTCGTTGCCATCGAAGGGTTTTCAACCGACGGTCACCGCTACATCCAGGATGCCGTTAAAAAGGGAGCGGTGGCAGTGGTCTCACAAAAACCGTCTACGGCCCCCATACCCGTTTTCCAGGTGTCTGACTCAAGAAAGGCTCTGGCCGTTCTGGCCGATCGCTTTTTTGGAAACCCGAGCAGGCACTTGACCATTATCGGCATCACGGGAACCAACGGCAAAACAACCACTGCCTATCTCATCGAAAACATACTTCTTGCGGCAGGTTTTCATGTGGGTGTCATTGGAACCGTCAACTACCGCTACAAGGGAAAAATATTTGAAAACCCCGTGACAACACCGGAATCCCTGGATCTCCAGCAAATTCTCGCACAAATGATATCAGAGGGTGTCACCCACGTCGTCCTGGAAGTCTCTTCCCATGCCATCGACCTGTCAAGGATCGAGCATTGCCGGTTGGACATCGGGGTATTTACGAATCTCACCCAGGATCATCTGGACTACCATGGCAACATGGATCAGTACTGGGCCTGCAAGAAAAGACTTTTTACTGAATACCTGGGTATCGAAAAAGAGGCTTTAGCGGTTATCAATACGGACAACCCACACGGTTTGGAACTTGTATCGGACCTGACCTGCCCGTGTATCACAACGGGTCACTCATCCGGCAGCATACATTCCGAATCCATGGTCATCGATTTTAACGGTATCCGGGGCACTGTCACAACACCTCGAGGTTCCGTACATTTTAATTCACCCCTTGTGGGCAGGCACAATCTTGAAAATATTCTGAGCGCTGCCGGCGTGGGGTCAGCACTTACACTGCCCCCGGAAGCAATCCAGACCGGCATCAACCGCACACTGTCGGTTCCGGGGCGGCTGGAGCGCGTCCCCGGGAATCTGGAACAACCGGTATATGTTGACTACGCCCATACACCGGACGCCCTTGAAAATGTGCTCATGGCCCTTAAACAGCTGGCCCCTGACCGTATCATCTGTATTTTTGGCTGTGGAGGAAACAGAGACAAAGCCAAAAGACCGCTCATGGGTAAAATTGCGGCCACTTTCTCGGATCTGGCCATTGTCACATCCGACAATCCGAGATTTGAAAAGCCCGGTGATATCATCGATCAGATCCTGCCGGGTATTCAAAGTATCTCTCAAAACGAGTACAGCGTCCAGGAACTTCAGGAAGGTTTCAATCACAAGGGCTATTGCCGGGAGTCTGATCGTAAAAGTGCCATTCAGACAGGTATCCGTGCAGCAAAACCTGGAGATATTGTTCTCATAGCGGGCAAAGGGCATGAAACGTATCAGATTATCGGTGATACATCCAGCCCATTCGATGACCGGAACGTGGCACAGTCTGTGTTGTCTGCTTTACAAACGGAGGTCGATAGCTAACGGTGAGCGCCCAGCAACAAACAGTCTGGTCCATATCCGACATCATTGATGCCACCGGTGGTGTTCTTTATACCGGCAGCAAAGCATCACAATTTGACGGGTTCAGCATCGATTCCAGGACCATAGGTCAGAAGCAGTGTTTTATCTGCCTGAAAGGGGATGTTCACGATGGTCATAAATTCATTCCGGACATTATCAGACTGGGCATTACGGAAATCGTTCTCCACCAGGAAAAAGCAGACAAAGCACTGCTGAAAACGATGGAAGGGGCCGGTATCACCTGTGTCGCCGTGAAAGATAGCCTTTCAGCCCTCGGAGATCTCGCATCGTTTCACAGGCTTCGCTCAGGTCTTTCTGTGATCGCTCTGACCGGATCCAACGGTAAAACAACCACACGTACCATGATCGCAAATGTCGTCAATCGCCGATTCAAGAGCCTGTCACCATTTGGCAACTTCAACAATCTGGTGGGTGTTCCACTGACACTCTTGAGAATCGACCAGAGCCATGAATGGGCGATTCTGGAACTGGGGACGAATTGTCCCGGTGAAATTCGTCGATTAAGTCAGATCTGTTCGCCGGACATCGGTTTGATTACCAACATCGGTCCGGCACACCTGGAAGGGCTCGGCTCCCTGGAAGGCATTATGAATGCCAAAGGTGAAATGCTGGAAATGTTATCGTCTAAAAGCAGGGTAATTCTCAATGCAGACGATGCCATGGTCATGCGTCTTGCCAAGCGGTCCCCGTGCGAGCCAATCCTGTTCGGTCTGGCCGAAAATGCGGATATCCGGGCCAGCGCCCTGGAAAACAGTATGGATGCGGTCTCTTTTCAACTCCACACGCCGGAGGGCGACATCCAGGTAGACTTGCCTATTCCCGGAGAATTCAACGTCTCCAATGCACTGGCAGCTGCAACCGTGGCATACTGCCTCAAGATACCTTTAGCCGAGATCAAGGCAGGCCTTGAATCATTCATGCCTATCAAGGGAAGAATGAACATACTGCGGACAGAGCATGGGCCCCATCTCATCGATGACACCTACAATGCCAACCCAGTCTCGGTCAAAGCAGCCATTGGTACACTGGCCAGCCTTCACAAAAAACAACAGGGAATAGCCGTACTGGGGGACATGCTCGAACTCGGCCAGGCCTCCAGAGATCTGCACACGGAAGTTGGCAGATTCGCAGCAACATCGGGTCTGACAAAGATATACGCAACAGGCAACTTTGCCGATGCCATAGGAAAAGGCGCCCGTGATGGCGGAATGGCACCAGCAGACATCTTTTGCGGTTCAAAAGACGACATCTTATCTGTGCTCAAAAAAACCATTCAACCCAACGATTGGATTCTCATCAAGGGATCCAGGGGCATGCGTATGGAAACCCTGGTTCAAGCACTTCAGGCCGAATACGGCCAAATGGAAGACACAGCATGATTTATCACCTGCTATATCCGTTGCATACATCCATATCGGCTTTCAATGTATTTCGATACATAACGTTCCGGACGATTTATGCCAGTTTAACCGCCTTCATCATCTGCTTTTTGCTCGGACCCTGGATCATCAGACGGCTCAGAAAACTTCAGATCGGTCAATACATTCAGGAAGATGGCCCCGACACCCATCACACCAAAGCAGGGACACCCACCATGGGCGGCATCCTGATACTGCTTTCCATTCTGATCTCGACGCTCTTATGGGCCAATCTGACCAATACATATATCTGGGTCGTGCTTTTGATCATCGTCGGGTACGGAATCATCGGTTTTGTGGATGACTATCTGATGCTCATCAAAAAGCGGAACAAAGGGCTATCGGCCAAAACCAAGTTTTTTACCCAGGCATTCCTGGCGGTGATTGCCGGTTTCCTGCTCTATCTGAACCCTGACTTCGACACCCGGGTGACCGTACCGTTTTTCAAACAGATATCCCCGGACCTGGGTCTGGGATATATCGCTTTCGCTGTCCTGGTGATCGTAGGAACGTCCAATGCCGTTAACCTCACGGATGGACTGGATGGGCTCGCCATAGGGCCTGTCATTATCGCCGCGGCCACGTATATGATTTTTGCTTATGTCACCGGGCATGTCAAACTGGCGGAGTATCTCCAGATCAACTATGTGGCCGGGGGCGGCGAACTGGCAATCATGTGCGGATCTCTGGCCGGTGCCGGACTCGGGTTTCTCTGGTTTAACACCTACCC
>JASJGV010000436.1:0-3326 GCA_033791325.1 Desulfobacterales bacterium
GGCGTTTGGTTTTTAATTCCTCGATCTTCTATTCAAGACACTTTCTGGTAAACGATGGAACATACTCAAGGTAATGACCGGCGCAGGTCCTGTGTCGATCAGAATTTGGTTGATCAGGGTTGATTTACCGGCCCCGGAAACATTCAATAGCGTAAAATCGCCCTGAACCGGTATATTTTTAATATTGACATACGATCTTTTTTATGATATTTTTTGCAGTTCGTGAAATATAACGCTTACAAATAAAAAGGACCTATTATGAAATCGCAAAAAAAAATATTGCTCATGGCTGTATTGATACCTCTTTTTTTCTTCTGTTTCTGTCAGACCGTGTTTGCCGAGTGCAAGGAATGCGTTGAAGTCGCCAAGGGGAAAATCCCTGCCCAGTTCATTGACAAGTCTGTCAAAGCGCTGCCTTCCGGCATCATCATCTGGGATATTGACGAAGCGATAAAAACCCTGAAAAAGAAAACCAACACCATCCTCTGGGTAGACACCCGCCCCAAATCTTTTTTCGACATGGGGTCTGTCAAGAATGCCGAACTTTTGGTCTGCGATATGAAAGGCATCCCCATAGACGAAGATGCCCTCGGCCCTGCAATTTCAAAAAAACGGCTTGAAACCGCCATCAAAAAAATCCATCCGGACATGGCAGCTGTTACCCTCGTCTTTTTCTGCCAGGGACCCAAGTGCCATCGCAGTTATGACGCTGCCATAAGAGCGGTTTTGGAATATGGTTACCCTGCCGACAAAGTGGTGTGGTTCCGTGCCGGGTATCCCCTGCTTGAAACCCATATCATGGGAAATCCCAAACTTAAAAAGCGAATCAGCAAATAATTACAGGGCGTTGAGATTTAGCCTGTTCATACGTTATACTCAGCTTTTATTCTCTCTCCCCGGGGAGAGGGATAAGGGGTGACACCTGTAACCTAGGATCAGATCTGTTATCGGAGACAGCATGACACTGAAACAAAAAATAAGTATTGGCGTTATAGCCATCCTGGCCTGTTGTCTTGGTATTTTTATTGCCATGGAGATGCAGATCAAACGGGTCCGAAGTAGTGTGGACGATGATATCATTATCAATATCTATGATAATGTCCGTCACAGGAATGAGATTTCCCTGACAAGATCTGTTGGGTCGCACTTACAGAAATTGGCACAGCAGGACGCCGTGCTGGAAATTATTTCAGGGGAAAACAAAGAAACAAATTTGGTGATCATCAAGGGGATGTTTACCACCATGGAAGCAAAAGACAAGGTTTCCCGCTTGGTGGTTCTAGATGATAAATTTAAGGTGCTGATAAATGAAGCCGGCAAAAACGCCATACCCTGTCCGGAACAACTTTTCCAGTCAGATGCCATTAAAAACCTTTGCCAGAAAGCAGCTGAAAGCTGGGATAATGAAGGCCGAATGGTCTGTGCCGGGGGCTCTCCCGCTTTTGTTACGGTAACGGCCGTCATCAACGACGATGATGAAGCCATTGGGTTTGTCATCGGGTTTTTACCGGCCCAGGTTCTGGCGATAACCATTGCAGAAAGCGTGAATGCCCACATTGTGTACCAGCGCCCGGACGGCCAATACATGGCCTCTTCAGATGGTGAATTTTTAGCCACCCTGACCCCTGAGCATTCCGATATCCCGTCTAACAAGAGTACGGTTATCAAGACTTCCCAGGGGACTTTTTTAACCTTTGCCATTCCCCTGATATATGGCAATCAAAAAGAGATAGCCGGCAGATTATGGGTCAGCCGAGATTATTCTGATGCGTATCAGTTAATCCAAAAACTGAACATCCTGATCATTTCATTGATTGCAGGGCTTTTAATCGCCGCTGTTGCCCTGACCTACTTTCTGCTGGCCAGGTTGTTGCGTCCGCTGATTCTTGCCAAAGATGCCCTGAAAGAAGTTGCCGAAGGTGAAGGGGACCTGACCAGAACCGTTGATGTAACAACCAAAGATGAGATAGGGGAACTGGCCAACGGCTTTAATGTATTTATCGATAAACTTCGCCACATGGTCATTGAAATCTTTGACAATGCCGGCCAACTGGAAAAAGCATCGTCCGCATTAATCACCACATCCAAAACAATGTCTGAAAGTACCCATAAGGCCTCGGATAAAACAAAAGTTGTTGCATCGGCCAGTGAGGAGATGAGTTTAAATATGAATTCGATGTCCGAGGCCATGGATCAGACAGCTGAAAATGTAAATCTGGTGGCCCTGTCCGCAGACCAGATGACCACAACCATCAATGAGGTGGCACAAAATACGTCAAAGGCAAAGGGAATTACCGAACAAGCAGTGAGAAAAGCCACCCAGGCCTCCCAAAAAGTCGATGAACTGGGCGGCGCTGCCAAACAGATCGGTCAGGTCATTGATACCATCACCGGCATTTCCAAACAGGTAAATCTGTTAGCCCTTAACGCCACCATTGAGGCAGCCCGGGCCGGCGAGGCAGGGAAGGGATTTGCCGTTGTGGCCAACGAAATAAAAGAATTGGCACGCCAGACAGCCGCAGCGACCACCGAGATTACAGACCGCATCCAGAGCATCCAGGATTCCACCAGGGGAACCGTGTCGGAAATCGAAAGCATCACATCAATTGTGAATGACATTAATGAAATCGTTAATACCATTGCCGCAGCAATTGAAGAACAATCTGCAACGACACAGAATATTGCCCAGAATGCAAACAATGCGTCCTCCGGTATACAGCAGGTCAATGAGAACATGATGGAAAACACGGCTGTTTCCAAAGAGGTTTCCCAAAATATTACCGAAGTCTCCTTGTACAATGAAGACGTGAGCAAAAACAGTGATACGACCAATCAGAATGCCCTGCAACTGTCACAGCTGGCAAAGCAGTTGACCGCCACTGTCAGCAGGTTTAAAGTCTGAAAAATGATATATAGACGACAGGGTTTTCCCTGATGATAAAGCTGGCCTTGGTAATCTGGCCAGGTACATTATCCGAGCCTGCTTCGAGCGCTAAAGCTTCACTTCGTGCCCCAGGAAAGAAGGATCTATATTCCAGCTAAAGAATCAACTGGCGGTATTGCCAAGGTAATTTATACTTCCAAGGACACGCCTTACCCATTGGCATATAGTAAAAGTCTTCGATTTTACAAATTAAAACATTGATTAAACCGTCATACCATTCATAGGGTGGTTACATGAACAGCAGGAGCGCATGATGTCCTGGAAATATAGTTATGCCGCTCTGGTCATATTAAGCGCCAACATCATCAGAGGCTATTCCGGATTCGGCTTTGCCATGATTTCGGCCATTACCCTGGTCTCCCTGGTAAAATTTTCCCTTGCC
>JASJGV010000437.1:0-9506 GCA_033791325.1 Desulfobacterales bacterium
AACGGTGAGGTTATCGCCAAAAAAGAGCAGCATGCCCGAAATAATGATGCCGGTGATAACCCAGTCCAGGGTTCTGACGCGTTCCCCGAGAATCCATCCGGACAGCAGGGCCACATATATGGGTGCTGTCAGTTGCAGAAAAATGGCATTGGCAGCTGTTGTCAGCTTGGTGGCGATGACAAATGTAATCAGTGCCCCTGCAAACCCTAAACCGCCTGCCAGCGTGTCGAATGATACCAAATGACGTGGCCTTCCCAGGAAAGGCAGCAATACTGCTAAAGCAAACAGGCTGCGCAGCCCGGATATTGACATGGGCGACCATGAAACAAGTTTGATCAACAGTCCATTGGCACTCCAGATCAACGTAACCAGAACCATAAGAAGAAGAGCATTTCGTTTTGAAATCAATTTGTTTCCGGCCATCGGCTCAATCATATTCGATGTCGAACGTGTAGCGGGGATCCTGGTGCACCATCCAATACCCTTCCTGCAATTTCTGTGTAACCGGGCCGGGCATACCGGAACCGATTTTGCCGCCATCGATTTTTGTAACCGGTATAACACCCCCAGCGGTACTGGTGACAAACATTTCGTCGGCGGTACGAGCTTTGTCAGCGGAGAGATTGTGCTGTATGGCTTCATAACCATACTCGGTTGATAGTTCGATTACTGTTCTGCGCGTGATACCTTCAAGCACGCCATGCGCCGGTGTCGTGATTTTGTTGCCGTTTACCACAAAAATATTGAAGCCGGGACCCTCGACAAGATTTCCTTGCGCATCAACGACGGCAACCGTTTCACCCCCGCGATCATAGGCTTCGAACAGACCCATGACCATGTCGAGCCAGTGATAGTTCTTCACGGTAGGATCAACCGATTCAGGAGGTATTCTCTGTATGTGGCTAATGATCAGGTGTAATCCCTTTTTCTGCTTTTCAGGATTCGCGATCCACACGAATGGAACGGCGAAGACGAATAAGCGATTTGTACACTCCCGCGGGTCGCGTGACCCCGGCTTTGGTCTCCCTCGTGTACAGATCATTTCGACATAGGCTTCACGTAACCCACTTGCTTTCACGCAATCAACCAGGATGGAGCGCAAATCACCTCGGTTGTAAGGAATAGACATACGCAGTCTGTCTATTCCTGATAAGAAGCGCTCGATGTGATCATCGAGTCGGAAAAACTTTCCCTGCCATACATGTGCGACATCATAGGTTGCATCCGAATGGAGGAAGCCCCAGTCAAGGATCGATATTTTTGCCTCAGTAATGGGCACAAATTTTTCATCGACATAGGCAGCACCGTTTGAAAAGTCAGACATATCGGTTCCTCCGCATAATTAATAGATCGGTGATTTCTTTAGAATCATGGGTGATTATAGGACCTTATATCGGTATTTCCAAACAATTACAAGCCGTTTTGCACGTAGTGGTCATGTCGTTTTTTTGGACAACGATATCTTCAAAGATACCTATAGAATACCGTACATCTTTTGTTCAAAGAAAATGTTGGTACTTATACACCCCTCTTGTATCCATTCACCAAGATCTCTTTATATTTAAGGTTGTAATTTTTATACCATCATATATTTTGGGATCAGGCACTTTCAGTCGTTTGGTTTGAACGGTTACACCCATAGCACGAAGGAGAGATTTAATGGCTGAACGCATGAATCATGAGGATAATTTCTGGTACTGCATGGACGAACCCACAAACTTGATGATAATCACCGCATTTATGGAGTTTAATGAACCCCTTGATTTCAACCGGCTCTTTGCCACCATTGAGAGTCGCTTGGCATCTTTCCCCCGGTTTCAAAAAAAGGTCGTGCGCCCCAGGTCAGGCGTCGGTTTGCCCACCTGGAAGACAGATCCAAACTATGACCTGCGGTCTCACCTCCAACGCGTGGCGCTGCCCGATCCGGGCGATAAGGTGGAGCTCCAGAAAATGATTGCCAACCTGATGGTCTCCCCGCTGGCTCCGAACCGACCACTGTGGCAGGTGCACCTCATCGAAAATTACGGAAAAGGGTGTGTTCTTTTTTTCAAGATTCACCATTGCATCGCTGATGGCATTGCACTGACCCATGTCCTGCTGTCCACGGCCGATACGGACCCCGATGCGCCATGGCCCAAAAGCCGCGAGAAAAAGGATACCAGGACCCGGTCGTTTGATTCACCGCTCCCGATACATTCAACCATCCGCGGTATTAAGGAAACGATCAGTTTTACCCAGAACCTGGGCAAGAAATTGACAAAGGAGATAGGGAAGGCTATTTCAGATCCCGCACACCTGAAACAGCTGGCCAAAACCTCCAGCCGCCTGCCGACGGATTTCGTTTCGGTGCTTTCCAAACACACCATCATGAATTCTGACCCGAATACCGCTTTCAAAGGTAAGCTGGGTGTCCGTAAGAAAGTTGCCTGGACGGAACCCATGGCCCTGGATAGAATCAAAAAGGTCGGTAAGGCCATCAATACCGCGACGCTCAACGATGTGCTCATCGCAACGGTTACCGGCGCCATGCGTCGATACCTGAAAACCAGAAATACACCGGTCAACGAACTCGATCTACGGGTGACCATTCCGGTGAATATTCGCAAACCCGGCACAGAGTTTGAGTTGGGCAATAAATTCAGCTTGGTCTTTTTGCCCCTGCCGGTACATCTCGAGGATCCGATTCTGCGGTTAAAAGAGGTAAAGCGGCGTATGGACCGGCTTAAAAAATCACCGGACCCCTATATTAACTTCGGACTGCTCAGCTCCATCGGTTACCTGCCGCCCGGTATCGCAAAAAAAGCGTCCGCCTTGTTTGGCAACAAGGCTTCCGGTGTTTTGACCAATGTGCCGGGCCCGCGGCAACCGCTCTATTTTGCAGGAAAAAAAATCGACAAATTCATGTTCTGGGTCCCACGCTCCGGCCGTATCGGTCTGGGGATCAGCATTCTCAGTTACAATAATAATGTTATCGTCGGCATCGCGTCCGATGAGGGATTGATGCCGGACCCGGAGGTGCTGCTGGAAGGATTCGAAGATGAATTCAACAACCTCCTTGATCTGGTCCAATCCGGAAAAATTGATGACGAACCGCTCGTCCTGCATGACCGCTACGAGGAGGCCCAGGCAGCAGCCGAAGGTGAAGAATCGAAACAAGGCCAGGAGGGGGCTCATACCGATAGGTGCACGGCCATAACCAAAAGCGGCAAACGCTGCAAAAACCGGGCAAGGGCCGGAACCGAATTTTGCAGTATGCACCGGCATCAGGCAAAAACGGACAATCGGCTGAAGGATGTGGCTCAGATCGTCAAAGAATTATCTACCTGAAAAATCGTACCCGTTCACGGGGCTGAAAGGGACAATGTGTTCTAAACCACCGAACTGTAAGTGTTTACAGGGTGCCGTAGGTGCGAGGCAGCGGGCACGCAGACGTACGAATGTACTTCAAGTGCCCGGTAACGAAGCAGATGCGGTGCCCTGTGAATGCTTACGAAAAAGCAATGGAAGGAGCTGTCATGCTGCCTGAATATTTCGAGTTTTCACTTCCGACCAAACTGATTTACGGTATTGGTATTATAGAAAATATCGGTGATGCGGTGAAGCCTTTCGGCAAACGCAGAGCCATTCTGGTCACGGACGAGGTACTGGCCAAAGCCGGTCCGGTCGATATCGTGAAAACCGGATTTAAAAAGACCTCTGTCAAGATATGCTGCACATTTAACAAGGTGCCCCCGAACTCTACCATAAAGACCGTTGAACAATGTGCCGCTCTTGCAAAAAAACATGATTGCGACATGGTCGTCGCGGTCGGTGGTGGCAGCGTCCTCGACACCGCAAAGGTTGCCAATCTCCTGGTGGTAAAGGGCGGAAAACTTGAAGATCACATGGGCGCCTATCTTCTAGACGATAGCGAGAAACTGCTGCCGTCCATCTTTGTTCCCACCACGGCCGGTACAGGCTCGGAAGTCACCAAAGTGGCGGTAATCGCCGATCCGGACAATGATGTCAAGCTGCCATTTGCCGAAGAGCAGTTTTTGCCGCAGATGGCCATACTCGATCCTGAAATGACGGTTTCCCTACCGGGCAAGCTGACCGCCACTACGGGCATGGACGCGTTGACACACGCCATTGAGGCTTACGTCGACAAAGAATGGTCGCCGGCGGCCGATGCACTGGCCCTGCACGCCATTAAGCTGATCACCGGCAATATCCTCCAAGCCTGCGCCAAACCGGAAGATTTACAGGCACGCGGCTGCATGCAGGTGGGCAGCTTTTTGGCAGGTGTGGCCTTTTCCCATTCGATGGTAGGAATGGTCCATGGGATATCCCATGCTTTAGGCGGCGTTTACCATATTCCGCACGGCCTGGCCAACGCGCTGATTCTGCCGGAGGTGATGGCCTATAATCTCGAGGCCAGGATCGACCGGTATGCAGATATCGCAGTTGCCCTCGGCATTTCATTCCCGTTTCTTATCAATCAAAGCCGGAGCCTGCTGAAATCGAATCGTCTCGACCTGCCGACTAAACTGGCCAATCTATCTGATGTCGAGTCGTTGAAGGAGCTAGTCGGCACGGGGTCCTACCGCGCGCGCGGGATGTTTTCAAAGATGATCGGCAATTTTGAATTCGTTGACCAATGGGTGCGAAAACAGGCCGCCCTGGCCGCTGTTGAAAAAATACGTACGCTGAACCGTCAACTGGCACAACTGACCGGTATACCGCTCAATCTGAAGGATGCCGGTATTAGCGACAAGCTGGCAAAGCTCGAGCAGGTTGCCACAACGGCCATGGAAGACGGAGCCATGCTGTACAACCCGATCGAACCGGATCGCGACGCGGTCATCGACATCGTCAAGAAGGTTTATCATGCCAAGACAAAACCCCTGCCAGTGTCGGACGATGACCTGCGGCCTCTGGCTGCGAGGCACCGGAGTAAGGAACTCGTCAATGTGTTTAAGAATGCCGAAATGCTCTATGACATCCTGATTGAATTTTACGAGCAGCTGAAAAACGATCCCGATATCGGCCCGGCTCTGGCGAAAACCGACCTGTGCATCCAATTCAGATATAAAAACCCATCGGCTGTCATCACCATCAATGCCGCGGGTGAGGATATCAAAATCCTGAAAGGCGAATATAAAGGTAGGCCTGATGTCACCATGACCATGGACGCTGATTTTGCCCATAAATTTTGGCACGGTAAGGCAAATCTGGTTTCCGCGCTGACCCGCCGGCAGGTGGTTGCCAAAGGCAATGTCCCCAAAACCATCAAACTACTGCCGATCCTCAAGCCCGCCTATGATCTCTATCCTAAATATCTGCGGAAAAAGGGACTCGATGATTTGATCATGTCTTAACTAATGTCCGTCCAGAAATAGGGATTTTCGCGTTCTGACAAGGCGGGCGCCAGATTTAATCCGGAGGCGCCCGCAGGAAGTGCCCTTGGGGTGAATAGCGTGCTATTTTGAGGAGTTAAATCATGGCACCCAACACCGGCAGGGCGTGAAAAGGCCATTTATGAATGGAAACTAGAGAATGTCTCCCAACTGACTACGGGCGTTGCGGTACCCTTCGTCGATCAGCCAGCGGGCCTGGCGGACGGAAAAGTTGAGCAACGATCGAAACCCGAGCATCCGAGACGGGGAAACTGTTTTGATGGTCGGGCTATATATGTCCCTCCCCCCCATTTCCACGCCGTGCGCCAAAGGCGGGTACTCTCCGGAGTTCCCCGCTGCCGGCCACCCCCTGCTTGCCAGGGCGGTCTGGCAAGAACCGATCAGAAAGTGCTCGAAGACAAGCTCCATGGCATTCGTCAGCGATCCCGGGACCGCCGTAGGAACATTCCCCACTGGCGACAGCAGCACGACGATAATCTCGTCCACACCACTCTCCAGGGCGGGTAACAAGGGAGAATTGGCCATAACACCCCCATCCCAGTATGGTTCCCCATCAATTTGCTGCCAGGGGAAAAGGATGGGCATCGCACTGGAGGCCATCACATGATCGATATCGATCACGTGCTGATTGAAAAGATGCAGGCGTGCCGTCAGCACGTTTACGGCTGTGATGATCACATCGATCCGGCTTTTTCTCAATGCATCGATATCAAGATGCCGGGCAACCATTTTCCTCAAAGGGCCTGTGTCCATGACCGGCTTCAGTGGCCGACCGAAAAGAAGGTTTACCAGAAACCTCAGCATCCTGACTCGATATATCATGGGACGGTGATAGGTCGTCCAGATCTCGAAAAGCCGGTCAAGGGGCATACCGGCGCCGATGGCCACGGCATTGATGGCTCCGACGGATGTACCGCAGACCAGGTCGGGCGTCCAGTTTCGTTCTTTAAGATATTTCCATACACCGATTTGAAATGCCCCCCGGGCACCTACTCCAGATAGAATCAACGCTCTTTTCATGCGTACACCTATGCCTTGCCGTACCAGATTTCATCATGCCAGGCCGTCTCGCGCTGCTCGACCGTCTCCACAAAAAAATCGATTTTTTTGATGGTCCGGAATCCGTCGTAGCCCTCATAGACAAAGTCGATAATTTTCCCCATGCCGATAAAGTGTGCCGCGGAACGAACGGTTTTTAAAGAAAGGGCCACCACCCATTTCTTGCTCAACTTATGAAATGCTCGCGTCACTTCCGTACTGAGTTTAATCTGGTATATCCGCTGATCATAGTTGTCGAGGCTTCGGTAGATCTCCTGGTAATGATCCATTTCCATGTTTTCGCCAACACCGGTTTTAATCATCCGCTCAACCATACGATCGTCGAGCATGTCAGACAGTTCGTGCAATTCGATTACCTGGGTGATGGCCGTGACCATGCCTTTATAAACTTTCCCCTTGAGGAGCCTGTGAAGTTTTTTAATGCTGGTGTCTCGGAAGGAAAAATCCTCGGGTGCATATAGCTTTTCGAAAAAGAAATGACCGATTTTAGCGTATTCCGGGTCATTTTTTAAATCCGCATAGGTGTCGTTCAGCCGTGCCGACTGGAACGCCTGCAGGGTGCGTTTAAGGCGTTCAAAGTCCTGGTGATTTGCCGGTTCCGTCATCTATGTGCTCCTTTTTTTCATACAGGTGGTTCGTTGTTAATACTATGGTTAGCTGTTTTTCTTTTGGGATGATCTTTTTTTCGGCTTCTCCTTACCGGTTTTTCTTTGTGATTTTTCCAGTTTCTCTATCTTTTTCGCCAGGGAGTCGACTCTGGCAGCCAGCTCGTTGACCTTGTCTTTTGTGGGTAGATTCATGACGTCCAAGGCTTCACTGATCCGTTTGTCGATGCTGTCGCTGATCCAGCTTTTCAGAGAATTCGTATATCCTACGATCTCTTTTTTCAGATTGCTGCCTTCGGATCTGGAAAGCTCCTTGTCCTTGACCAGCCCGTTTACCAGCTTGTCGACTTCGTCCTCCGCCATGGTGAAAGCATTTTGCCACAAAGACGTATATTTTTTTGCATAGTCGGTCAACGTTCCCCCACCCTTGCGTAGAAGCTGCATCAGCACACGGGGCGAAACTCCCCTGTCTTTATCTTTTTCCTCTCTGCCGATCAGCTGGGAAACGATAGAAGATGTCAAGTCGTCTCCGGTACTGTTGTCGACGATCGAAACCTCTTCTCCCGATTTGATGAGTTTCGAGAGCTGGGCCATGGTGATATACCGTTTGTCGGTCCTATCGTACATTTTCCGGTTTGCGTATTTTTTAATTTTATGCATTGGATCCTCCTGCCGTTATTTATAACAACCCTACCGGTACGCCGCTTGACCCGGTCTTTGCATACGAACCACAGTGGTTTCTTGTCATACAGCGCTAACAGAACTTCTTTATCGGTTCATAAGCCTTTACCAGGATACGATTTCTGATTAGAAGCTATCTCAAAAATATCTTTTTGCCCAGATTCTGTGTTGTGTTCTCGTTTCAAGTCCTCAAAATACTGTAGTATTCACCCCGAGGGCACTTCCTGCGGGCGCCTACGGGTTTAAACTTGAGCCCGCCTTGACTTTAAACTAAGATCTAATTTTTGAGATGGCTTCTAGTTGTGTGTATCTTTCATGGCACTGAATCAATCAGACGCTCAATGCCGACCAAACAACCCGATCAAAACGGTCATCACCCTATTTACCTATCAAAATGCATGCCAGGGAGGGTTGTCACCGGGGATTATTCTTACAAAACCGTAAAAAATTTGGATTTAACAGCGGGACAGATTATCCAATGGGCGCCCAATGCACTGAATCCCGCAGGTTTTCCTGATTCACACGTATTGAAGAGATGATTATAGATCCTCTTAAGAAAAACGGAAAGGTGTTTTGTGACCCGCCTGTTCCGGGTGTATCATCCCATTTGTGATACACTCCTGTCTCAATTTACTGAAACAGTGGGGTGCTGATATAGCGCTCACCCGTACTGGGTAGCACCACAACCATCCGTTTGCCTTGGTTCTCTTTTCTTTGAGCCAATTTCAGCGCCGCTGCCATGGCAGCGCCGGATGAGATCCCGCACAGGATGCCTTCCGTGCTGGCAAGTTTCCTGGCTGTTTCAAAAGCTTCGTCATTGGTGACGGTGACGACTTCATCGATAATGGCGGTGTTCAAAACCTCCGGAACAAAGCCGGCCCCAATACCCTGTATCTTGTGGGGTCCGGGGTTCCCACCGGAAAGGATCGGAGAATCGGCAGGCTCAACCGCTACGGCTCTGAAAGACGGTTTCTTTTGCTTGATCATTTCGGCAACACCAGTGATGGTGCCGCCGGTTCCGACACCGGAGACGAAAATATCCACGCTTCCAGCGGTGTCGTCCCATATTTCCCTGGCAGTGGTCTCTCTGTGTATTGCCGGATTGGCTGGATTTTTGAACTGGTTCGGCATGAATGCATCTGGGGTTTCGGACAGTATTTCAGTGGCTTTTTGAATGGCCCCTTTCATTCCGCCGGGGCCCGGTGTCAAAATGAGTTTGGCGCCCAGGTGCTTCAGGAGTTTCCTGCGTTCAAGGCTCATCGTTTCCGGCATGGTGAGGCAGAGCCGATATCCTTTTGCCGCGCAAATAAATGCGAGCGCGATGCCGGTATTCCCGCTGGTGGGTTCGACGATCAGGGTTTTGGGCCCAATAAGTCCTTCACGTTCGGCCGTGTCTATCATGGATGCGGCAATTCTGTCTTTAACGCTTCCAAGAGGATTGAAAAACTCGAGTTTGGCAAGAATGTCACAGTCCGATTCCTTGGCCATGTTTCCTATCCGAACCAGGGGGGTTATTCCGATGGTGTTTTGAATTCTGGGAAATATATTCATGCGAGCCTCCTTTGATTATTAGAAGTTATCTCAAAAATATCTTTTTGCTCAAATCCTGCGTTGTGCTCTCGTTTCAACTCCTCAAAATACTGTAGTATTATTGCGGGTTGAAACTTGAGCTCGCCTTGACTTTATAGGGGTTGTCAGAAAAACGTTCCGATTGAGGACCGTTTTTCTGCTACAAACCCTTATGCCGCGATCCTATTTTCGGAAC
>JASJGV010000438.1:0-3214 GCA_033791325.1 Desulfobacterales bacterium
TGAGGCGTTGGCTACCGGCCATATCTGCTGCCGTGTATGCGCAGTAATGGCAGCAGAAGGCAACGATAACCGGTTCAAACTGATTCATTATGCAACCATCCTTTCAAATAGCCCGTCCAGTTTTGCCAGAATTTGATCGTCTTCAAACTGCATGAGTTGAATGGCCTTGGCCGGGCACTCAGCAGCACAGACACCACATCCATGACATTTGGCCGGATCGATTTCCGAATAACCTTCGGCATTGATAAAGGGTACGTCGAATGGGCAGGCCCTGACGCAAACGAGACACGAGGCACATTTGTCACGGTCCACGCGTGCTACGGCGGCACCCAGTTCGATGCGGTTCCGGGCAAGAAGCGTCTGTGCGCGGCCGGCGGCGGCTTGCGCATCGGCGATGCTTTCACGGATACTTTTGGGTGCGTGGGCTGTGCCGGCGACAAAGAACCCGGGAATAGAAAGATCCAAGGGTCTCAGTTTGGTGTGATCTTCAAGGAAATATCCGTCATGGGTGCGCTGCAGCCGAAACACCATTGCCAGGTCTTCCGTGGCTTCGTCATCTGCCATGAATCCGGTGCTCAGGCATAGTTTGTCTGCAAGAACACTCAGGGGCATCCCGAGAATCGGATCCGTAAAATTGACTTCCACCTTATCGCTGTGTGCGGTTACCACGGGCGGATTGCCTTTTTCATAGCGAACAAAAATAATGCCTTTTTCCCTGGCTTCAAGATAAGAATCTTCTGAAAAACCATAGGTCCGCATGTCACGATACAGAACAAAGATGCGGGCTTCCGGATTCATGTCGCGTATCCTGAGCGCATTTTTAATGGCGGACTGACAGCAGATGCGGGAACAGTTTGGATTGTCCGGACATCGCGACCCCACGCACTGAATCATTGCCACGCTTTCCAGTGAGGCGATGCTATCGGGGTTGTCTTCAATCAGGGCATCCAAATCCATCTGATTCATAACAGCCGGATGCTCTCCCAGGAGGTATTCCTGGGGCCGGTTTTGCAGGGCACCGGTTGCCAGAATGGTAACACCGTGTTTGATCTGGCGGTAATACATCTGCGGAGCGATCTGCATCCCGGTCTTGAAGAGTCCCGACATCCCCGAGTGATCCACGATAATGGCACCGGTGATGACTTCTATGAGGTCATGGCTCAGCGTCTTTTGAATAAGCGCTTTCATATAAGTCTGCACGTCTTCGCCCTGGAGAGTCCTGCGGATATTTTTGGCAAGCCCGCCCAATTCTGTGGACTGTTCAGCAAGAAACACCTTGAAACCCTGATCGGCCAGCGCCAGGGAGGTGTTCATGCCGGCGACACCACCACCCACCACCAGAATGTTTTTATTCATGGTCAGGCTGTGATCGACCAGCGGATGGGCCTTTTTGACGCTTGAGACCGCCATATGGATAAGGCGTTCGGCCTTTGTTCTTACCGCAAGCGGGTTGTCGGTGTGTACCCATGTCGCCTGTTCCCGGATGTTGGCGATTTCCAGAAGATATTTGTTGAGCCCCGCTTTTTTTAATACCTCCTGAAATTTTGTCTCGTGTGTTCTGGGCGAGCAGCCACCGATGACCACTCGGTTGAGGTCATTGTCCACGATGGCCTTTTCGATGCGAATCAGGGACTCCTTGCTGCAACCATGCCCTACGACTTCCGAAACAGCCACCTGGGGAAACTTGAGGGCATACTCGGCGAGTTCCTGTGTATTGATGACACTTCCGATATTGAGTCCACAGTCACAGATAAAGACCCCGACTCTGGGTTCTTCATGGCTGACATCCCGTTGCAGTACGGGTTCGGCGTCTTCGTCTAAAAGATCCGTAGCCGTAGGGCGATCCAGGCTCTTTGCAGCCATGCAGGCGGCTGCGCTGGCCTGAACCATGGTTTCGGGAATGTCTTTGGGGCTCTCGAAAAGACCACACACAAAGACACCGGGTTTTGAGGTTGAAACGGGACTGAAACTGTTGGTCTGTGCGAAGTTATGCCGGTTTAGTTCGATGTCCAGCTTGGCGCTTATCTGGCGCACATCCTCGGGGACGTAGAACCCGGTTGACAGCACAGCCATGTCAAATACTTCGGTATGGGTGGTGCTGTCGTTATCGGTTGCAAAGGTGATGCTGAGCTTGCCGGTTTCTGCGTCCTTGATAATGCTGTGGGGTCGGCTGCGGACGAGTTGGACACCCAATTCATTTTCTGCCCGGTTCCGGTATTGTTCGTAATCTTTTCCGAAAGTTCGAATATCCATATAGAAAATCGTCGTCTCGATGGACTGTTGAAACCGTTCTTTGGTGACGATGGCTTCTTTCAGGGAAAACATACAGCAGGCGCTGGAACAGTAGGATGCGGCACCTTTTTGAAGACCACGGGAGCCCACGCATTGAATCCAGGCGATCTTCTTGGGCTGGTCCCCGTTGGACGGACGGACAAGCTCACCCTTTGTGGGGCCCGAGGCCGATAGGATACGCTCATATTCAAGGCTGGTCACCACATCGGGATGAACGCCGTAGGAAAAGTTGTCCAACTTGGCCGGATCAAAGACAGCCGCGCCAGGAGACAAAATGATGGCTCCGACATGAACATCCTTTGTTTCTTCCGATTGATTCGGAACAATGGCACCGGCCTGACAGACCTGGGTCAGTGCTTCGATGTCGCTGCACTTTTCCATGTCGATGGAATAGGCATGGGGGGTTGCCTGGGGATAGCGCATACAGGTGGGGGCCCGATGGTCCAAACCAGGTGAGAACCGGACAGATTCCGGGAATTTCCTATGGCACTCCCCACAGGCCGTACATTTTTCCAGATCGATATGTCTGGGCGCCTGGGCCAGCGTTACCGTAAAATTACCCACATCCCCCTTTACATCCACCAGCTGTGTCATGGCCATCATGTCGATGTGCTGTTGACGTCCGGTTTCTGACAGGTGCGGGGACAGGGTACACAGATCGCAATTATTGGTGGGGAAGGTACGGTCCAACTGTGTCATGAGACCACCGATGGCGTAGGCCTTGTCGATGAGGATGACATCCCGTCCGGCTTCGGCCAGATCCATGGTTGCCCGGATACCGCCGATACCGCCGCCTACTACGAGTATTTTGTTATGTGATAAAATGTTATCTTTTGTTTGCATGTTACCTGCTTTTCTTGAATATAATGACGTTATCCCGGGGGGGATCAAAGACCGGCCACATCCAATATCTGGGGTAAGC
>JASJGV010000439.1:0-2931 GCA_033791325.1 Desulfobacterales bacterium
AGGATGGCGGCATAAGGGTTTGTAGCAGAAAAACGGTCCTCAATCGGAACGTTTTTCTGACAACCCCTATATGGCTCGCTATCAAAGAGGTAAAGAACTTGTTCCATCAGATACCTTCTGCTATGCTGGCGAGCGCTGAATTTGAATATCGAATGTGCTTATGACCTAAAGGAGGCTATACCTGATGAAACTTGGCACCGTGGGGCTTTCCAGCAGTGGAAAATCGACTGTTTTCGAAGCCTTGACACATCAACTATCTGACCAGCCCCACAAGAAAGAGAGCCGTATAGGAACCGTCCCGGTACCGGATGTCCGGATCGACAATCTGAGCGAGCTGTACCAGCCCAAAAAAACCATCCATGCCCAGGTGGAATACTACCTCCCTGGAACAGGCGCAGGCGCCCAGGAGGTAAAGAAAGAACAATCCATCTGGACACAAGCCCGGGACTGCAACGCACTGATCCATGTCATCCGTAATTTCAAGGCATTCGGACAGGAAGCAGCCACCCCCTTAAATGATTTCCGACGCCTGGATCAGGAATTGATCCTTGCAGATCTGGTGGTTGTTGAAAAACGCCTGGAACGGCTCCATCTCGACAATAAAAGGGGTAAAAAACCCGACCTCATGGAAATTTCCTTAATGGAAAACTGCCTTGACAATCTTGAAAAAGAAATCCCCTTGAGAAAAGTACCCGATCTTGCAAAATCACCGTTGCTCAGGGGATATGCGTTTCTCTCGGCAAAACCCATGCTGACCCTGTTCAACAATGAAGATGAAGATGAGCAGCTGCCCGATATCGGTGACCTGTCAGATAATGAAAACTGCGTCGTGATACGGGGTAAACTCGAGCAAGAGCTGGCCCAGATGACCCCTGCGGAGGCACATGAATTCTTGACTGAATTCAACATCAAGGCGTCTGCCATGGACCGGGTGATCCATCGATCCTATGAACTCCTGGGTCTCATCTCCTTTTTTACGGTAGGGGAGGACGAGGTCCGGGCATGGACCATCACCCATAAAACACCTGCAGACGATGCAGCCGGCGTCATTCACACGGACATGAAAAAGGGGTTTATCCGGGCGGAAGTGGTCGCCTACAATGACCTGATGGCCGCCGGAACCCATGCCGAGGCAAGGAAACATGGCACGGTACGGCTGGAAGGCAAAACCTATGAAGTTCAGGACGGGGATATTATGGAAATCCGCTTCAACGTATAAAATCGTAGCACGATTTTATACCGCTTGTCATAATAATTTTCCATGCTCTTTTTCGTGATAGTTTTTTCATTTCCTGACAAGCCAGACCTTGTACTGTGATAAAAAATGATAAAGGAGACCACCCCATGAATTTAAACGATTTGCGCATCAATGGCAAACGGCTGAAAAACTCCCTGGAAACCATGGCTAAAATCGGTGCAACCCCCGGGGGCGGCGTACAGAGACTGACACTGACCGATGAAGATAAGATGGCAAGAGACTTATTTGTTCAATGGCTGAAAGAAATTGAACTGGATGTGACCATCGATGAAATGGGTAATATCTTCGGCCGGCGCCCCGGTACAAATAATGACCTGCCGCCGGTCATGAGTGGTTCTCATATCGATTCCCAGCCCAAAGGCGGACGGTTTGACGGCATTCTCGGTGTCATGGGGCCGTTGGAGGTCCTGCGGACCCTCCATGAAAACAACATTGAAACCGAACGTCCCATGGTTATCGTGGACTGGACCAACGAAGAAGGCTCCCGTTTCGCTCCGGCCATGGCAGCATCAGGGGTCTGGGCCGGCGCCCTGGAGCGGGACTGGGTTTACCAACGTACCGACATCAATGGCAAACAGTTCGGGGATGAACTGGAACGCATCGGCTATAAAGGGGATGTACCCGCCTGTAAATGGCCGGTTCATGCCTACTACGAATACCATATCGAACAGGGCCCGATTCTTGAAAAAGAAGGCAAACAGATCGGTGCTCCCAAAGGCATTCTCTGCCTGCACTGGTACGATATCTATCTGGAGGGCGAGGCCAATCAGGTGGGGCCGACGCCCATGGAGGGCAGACACGACGCCCTGTGTGCCGCAGCGGAAATGATTCTCAAGGTCAATCAACTGCCAGACAAAATGAAAGGCAACATGGTGGCCACCGTGGGGGAACTTCAGAATTATCCCAATTCCAGAAATATAATTCCGGACAAAGTTCATTTTACAGTGGATATCCGCTCCTGGGATGACGATCACGCCATCAAAGCGTGGCAAAACCTTCGCAATGACTTTGAAACCATTGCCCGGCAACGGGGCTGCCCCATCCGGATAGAGGAGACATGGCGGGTAGAACACTCCCCTTTTGATGAAAAACTGGTCCAGCGCGTTCTGACATCTGCAGACGATCTCGGGTACGCGGGTCATTACATGGTGAGCGGCGCAGGCCACGATGCCAGCTATATGAACCAGGTGGCACCCACCGCCATGATTTTTGTGCCCAGCATTGGCGGCAGAAGCCATGTGGAGGTCGAAAACACGACCTGGAAAGACTGTGAAGCCGGGGCCAATGTGCTGCTCCACGGCCTCCTCAAATCAGCCAATGAAGAAAACTGAGGGCCATCAGGGAGTGATGGGAACACGCTCGCTGTTTCGGCTCAATATGATCCCGGCGATGAATCTTTATGAAATCATTTACCTTTAAGAATGAGGAACAGTGAAATGAAAACGCTAGTTACGGGAGGCTGCATCCTGGCTGCTATCTGTCTTGCCATAGGCGTCGCGGGCGCCACGGATCTGAAAGCCGGGTTCATGGGAATCCAATGGGCGTCACCCGCGGCTCATCAGGAAGGTTTGACCCAATTGTACGATAGGAAAAATGTGGTTTATTATACGCAATCCAATATTGTTCACACGATTAATGAGATTTCGGTACCAAATGTGGTGTATGGTTTCTAC
>JASJGV010000440.1:0-3574 GCA_033791325.1 Desulfobacterales bacterium
TTCTGAAAAATGCTGATTTTATCCCCCCTGAACTTGAACTGCGCAAAGAGATTCGCAGTACGCAGGAGCTTTTGTCCGGCATGCCGGAGACCAGGGAGAAATATAAGACACTCAAAAAACTGAACCTACTTGTCATGAAACTGAATGCGATGCGGGGTGCACACATACAGTTCGATGTTCCACAGCAATATCTGGATCCCATGGTGGAGCGCCTGGGGTCAGGCCTTTCACCAGGCGATGACGCAATCGATGCCAAAAAAAAATAAACCAGCGAGCCAAAAGGGAGATAGCCTTTTCAAGTCTGTGATGCTGGCTTATGTTGTCCTGGTTCTGCATGTACTGCTGATGTTGTGCTTGGGTTTGCTCATCATTTTTTTTCGTGGTGTCATTCAGTATATGCTTTGGATTTTTCTGTTTGGCATGCTCGTCGTTGTCGCTTCCAGTGTCTATTTCTATCGGCGCATGAAGGCCGAGGGAAAGACATTGAAGCAGACTCTTTCATCGACGATGTTTGCGGGCAGACCTGTGGAAGTGAGCTTTCTGGGAGGAATAGCCTCGCTCAGGGTTGGCATGCCTGGATCTGCCAAAGGACTCGAAACAAGACAGACGGACCCAACATATCAACTGGAGGATTTCAAAACGATTCAACTCCGGGATCTGACCCGACTGGCCCGCCTTCTGGAGGATGACCTGATTACACGGGATGAGTACGATGAGGCAAAAAAAAATCTTTTCAAACCAACGGAGTGAATGCCATGAAAAAAATTAATCTTGCACTTCTGTCCGGCGGTATTTCATCGGAGCGTGAAGTTTCTCTGAACAGTGGGGATCAGGTCTTTGATGCCCTAAACAAGGAAAAGTACAACATCATCCGCTATGACCCGAAAACAGATTTGTCCCGACTGGTATCGGAAGCGTCCCAGATCGATGCGGCACTGATCATACTCCACGGGCCTTATGGAGAAGACGGAACGATTCAGGGCTTGCTGGAACTGCTCGATATCCCGTATCAGGGATCGGGCGTCATGGGCAGTTCTGTGGCGATGAACAAACTGGCCACAAAACAGATGTATGAGCTGGCAGGCCTGCCAACGCCGCCATATATGGTTTTGAAACAGGGAGATCGGGTTGATGCCGATGATTGTGAGGAAAGATTCGGGCTACCCCTGGTGGTCAAGCCACTCGAAGCCGGTTCGAGTGTGGGAATGACGATAGTCAAATCGACCTCGGAAATTGAAGCGGCGGCTGAAAAAGCCTTTGAACATGGAGAGGCCATCATGCTGGAAAACTTCGTGGATGGTGTCGAGATTACGGCGGGTGTCATCGGCAACCGGACCCTGGAAGCGTTGCCGATCATTGAGATCGTTCCCGGGGATGCCTATGAGTTTTTTGACTACGAGGCCAAATACACCCCAGGCGCCACCAGGGAAATTTGCCCGGCCCGTATCAGTGATGTCATGACCGAAAAAGCGCAGACATATGCTAAAATGGCCCATAGGTCCTTGTTCTGCGAAGGATACAGTCGCACGGACATGATCATGCAGGCAGACGAAATTTATATTCTAGAAACCAACACCATCCCCGGCATGACCGCCACCAGCCTTTTACCCCAGGCGGGTGTTGCGGCCGGTATAAGTTTTTCGGAACTCCTCGACCGATTAATCGACCTGGGTATGGAGAGACACAAATTGAAACGGAAAACCTAACTGGAAATTATTTTGCAATTAAATCCGAAGCACGAAATTCGAAATCCTAAACGGTTTGACTTGCTCACCCACCTGAGCGAAGAAGAGAGATAAAACCCAATAGCACAAATTTGAATGATCAAAACAGAATTCCAAGCACATCCACTCTTGGGTAGTATTTTGGTCATCTGAGGATTCGATATTAGGATTTGTTTCGTATTTAGATATTCGAATTTAGAATATTTAATAACCAAACCAAGAAATCAGTTTTATTAAGGATATAATCATAACCAAGTTCTCGGCGAGATAGTATCTGCCCAAAAAAAGAAGGAAACCAGACCATATGGGATTCAAGAAATTTGAAAACAACGCAGCCGTGGGAATTGTTATGGGGAGTGATTCTGATCTGGGTGTCATGCAGGAAACGACCCGCATTCTGAAACAGTTTGAGGTTCCGTACGAAATAACCGTAGCGTCTGCCCATCGAAGCCCCGGGCGGGCGGCTGAGTTTGCTACAACGGCACGGGAACGCGGTATTCGGATTATCATTGCCGGTGCGGGACATGCCGCACATCTGGCAGGTGCCATGGCTGCTCATACATCCCTGCCCGTCATAGGTGTGCCCATAGACTCGTCCTGCCTTCAGGGTTTCGATGCGCTACTGTCCACCGTACAGATGCCGCCGGGGATTCCCGTGGCCACGGTATCCATTGGAAAACCAGGTGCCAGGAATGCCGGCATTCTTGCCGTTCAGATACTTGCACTGTCCGATCGTGTTCTTGACACAAAGCTGGCTGGCTTCAAAAAAGATATGGCGGAAAAAGTGGCGCAGAAAGCCAAATCCCTGGAAGCATAAGATGGCGCGTTGGAACATTTCTCCCACGGAGCCCGACCCGGATATCATTCATACCATTGTCCAGGTGATCCGCAAGGGGGGGGTCATTGCATTTCCTACCAGCACCCTGTATGGACTGGGTGCGGATGCAGACAACCCGAAGGCTGTCGAAAGTGTTTTTGACATCAAGGGGCGTCAACCCCATCGTCCCCTCCTGGTTTTGATCAGGAACAAAATATATCTGCCCGGACTTGTCAGGGAGGTACCCTCCAAAGCCGCCGTGCTGATGGAGGCGTTCTGGCCGGGAGGCATTACCGTGGTATTCAATGCCGGTGAACGTATTTCCAGCAGATTGACAGGGAATACCGGAAAAATCGGTATCAGGGTCCCGAAACATCCTGTGGCGGTTGCGATCCTATCTCAACTGGAAGGACCTCTGACCGGGACAAGTGCCAATCTGTCGGGTAGTAGGGGTTGTTCGGATATTTCTTGCCTGGATGAACAGGTGTCAGCACAACTCGATGGGGTGGTGGATGCCGGTCCGTTGAAAGGGGGCAGGGGATCGACCGTCATCGATGTGACCACCGAACCACCGTGTATTCTGAGGGAAGGCACGATTTCAGAACGCCAGATACGGTCCGCTCTTTGAACCGCGAGAACAATCGCATTTCATAAAATCGTGCCTATGATTCTATCGGTTTACGAACTTATTGACAAGCACGTGGGATTTCATTATAAACGCATCCACATGCCGGAGTGGTGAAATTGGTAGACGCAGAGGACTCAAAATCCTCCGACCTTACGGTCATCCGAGTTCGATTCTCGGCTCCGGCACCAAGTAAATTCAAAGGGTTAGCCAATATGTTGGTTAGCCCTTTTTTCTTTAAATTACCTATTGGTCAACGGTTTGACAACAATTTCCTTTTTCAAGTCCCTTCTTTTTTCAATTTCCTTTTTTAGCCAAGAGGTCCATTGATCCATCGATCTTCGTAGATCCTTCTCAAAATCGGGATTCATATAATGCCTGTCCATGCCTTTTTGTACATGGCCAAGA
>JASJGV010000441.1:0-3087 GCA_033791325.1 Desulfobacterales bacterium
ATAATAGTAGAGGCAACAAGCAAAAACACAATTTTCTTATGCCCCAGGCACCATCCAGATATAAAAATAAAGGAAAATGTGCCTATAATAACTCCCAATAACTGCAGTAAGGCAAAAAAAGCGAACATCGAGATTGCCAGAAATAACACCTTTCCTTTGTTTTTCGACGGCGTAATAGCATCAGTTTTGACCAACACCTCCGGGACTTCGCTGATGTTTTCTTTTTTGTTGAGGAATTGAAACAGGTCAAGACTTGTCACGGCTACGATCATGATCAACACAAGGCGGGGAAATAATCCGCACATGCCTGGATAGTCCAATGTCTCGACGAAAAGAGGTATGCACAGGACAATGATGCCGATGTTGATCCAGAAAGCCGTTGTCAGCTTGGTCGACACTGATATACGAGTGTGCATAGGCGTCCTCCCATTTTCATCACTGCCGGGGAGAAGACTCTCTCTGACAGTGATGAAACACTGTTCTTATTTCTTTGCAGCTTTCATGAAAGGAAGATATTCTTTGGCCAATTCAAAGTTCGACTCCACGACCTTTTTCATATCTTTGCTCGAGTAGGGCTTGACCGGACGTCCTTGTTTTGTCATTACGTCCTTGAAGCCTTGGTCGTCAACGGCCTTTTTAAAAGATTCCTCTAGGAAGGTAACTATCTCGTCGCTAACACCTGGGGGAGCCATCACACCACGAACGAAGGGAATGTATGGGAAATCTTTGTAACCAAGTTCATAGATTGTAGGTACATCGGGGACTTCCTTGATTCTTTCCGGGCCCAGGATGGCCAGCATACGTAACTTGCCGTCCCGAACGAAGCGAAGACCGGTTGTGGAGACACCAATAAGAAAATCCACTTCTCCACTCAATCCTGCTTTGGTGGCCGGCCCGCCTCCACCATAAGGAATCTTGATGGTCTCAATACCTGCGTGTTTTTCAAAGAGAAGTGTGAGTAGATGGTCGATGGAACCGATGCCTACCAGTGCAGCTTTGAGCTTCTTTACTTTCGCAGCAGCGACCAGTTCTTCCAGGCTTTGATACGGAGAATCAGCTTTAACTTCAATGGCCATGGGGCCTTCGAACCAGCCGTATATGGGCTTGAAATTCTGGGCGTGGGTTCCGGCGTCCTGCAGTTCCTGTCCCAGCACAACGTCAGGTAATACAACTGCGACGATAGTGTAACCATCTTGTTTAGCATCTTCGGTAGCCGTCATACCGATGGTTCCAGCTGCTCCTGGCATGGATTTGACGACAACAGGCTGGCCCATATACTTTTGAGCATATGGCATCAAATTCCGTACTTCAATGTCCGTTCCACCACCTGGCCGAAAGGGGTTGATGACCGTTATGGCGCGGGAGGGATAGTCCTCGGCAGCCAAGGCTTGATCATAGCTGTTGAAGATAAAGGGACCGAAAAAAATCAAAACCACGAATAACCAGTTACACATTTTGGGCATGTCGTCCTCCTTTTCTGAGTTGGTTTGTCTATTATACAACCCTTCTACAAAATTAGTGCCTTGCTCCTGAAAACCTGTCATAAAAACCAAAAAATCTGCAAAGGTTCTTAAACTTAAAAACTTAAAATGGCTACCAAGGCACTTATCCCGACTTACTTCCTGTTTATCGGGGTTGAATGATTATGGCGGAAGTCTTTATCTTAAGCTCGTTAGTTTCCGTCCCGAAACTAATGGTTCCATGGTTCCATATTTACACCTGGTCTTCCAGGGTATTTCTCTGCGAGTTCAAGGACCTTGGGGTGTTGAAGTGCGCTCAGGACTCCTCGATCGTGAATGACAGTCTCTCCAACCTGGAAGGTCGCTGTGCGGATGTCACCCGTGCAATGCATCCAATAGGGGTACTCAGCCGTTGCAGGAGGTGCACCAATGTGAACATGAATATTAGAACTATGGGCATGCTCGATCAATCGACGGAAAAGCAGATTAGGACATTGATGTGCACCGATGTTTGCTTGTGGGTGAACCCCAAAGTGCAGACATTTGAAATCATAGACACCCTCACCGACCCGTGGAATCATACTGTCAAGAAAGCGGACCAAGGCTTTGGCTTCATAGCCGCCGTCGATCTTTTTAATTAGACCGTTGTCTATGGTCAATCGAACAGGTTCTTCAAAATAAGGGGAGATGCCGATATATCTGGTCCACCAGCCCAACATAAGGTCAAAGACAAAAGTTCCTGAGGTTTTTGAAAGGTAGATAGGCGGCACGACCCATTCAGGCCATGGTTGATACGCACCTCCCTCTTCTCGTCGGATAGTGTATGTTTTAAACCAGGGGTGGTTAGGGTTATAGGGTGCTTCGATAATACCTTCAAGATGGGTGCCGTTGTCGGCTGATAACTGCCAGGGAAGGCCGGGTTCGATGGGGACAGCTGCCTGGTAGCGTATTTCACTGACCAATTCATATGGTGTCTGGGCCCAGGCAGTGTTGAGCAACGGTGCAGTGGTGGCCATGTTGCGGACCATGAGGATCTTGTTTTTCCACAGGAATTGTTTTAATTCCACCATCTCTTCGAACACAATATCATGGGAGAAATTGATAAAGACATCACAGGCGGCAACGGCAGCTTTGACGACGGGTGGAATGCGCCATTTATGAGGACGGGCTTTTTCATCGATCCATAGAATGGATGCGTTGGCTCCCCTGTCCTGAATAGCGTGCTGTATCCAGGCGACGGCTGTTTCGTCAACCAGATTATCACCTCCATAGAGACCATCAATGTGCGCCAGAAGAAGGATTTCTTGGTCTGGCTTTATCCTGGCGCAATTATCCAGGAGATCACTTACTGCGCGGGCTGCACCTTGAGTAATTGTTGGACACATGGGCATGATCGTATTCCTTTCATTGCAAGGTTCAAGGTCCACTGGACCCTCGTTTTAATTCAAAAGGTGTAGCGATATGGCAATGCTTTAATGAGATTCCTTATCTATTGACAATCTGTCATGTTTTTAGTAATGGTTAATCATTAAACCATTGAGTAAAAAATATTATTATCACTGTTGAAAAAAAATGTCAATGCAATTTGAGCCTTTCACAGAGAATAAAAAGTTTGAAAAAATTTTTG
>JASJGV010000442.1:0-2673 GCA_033791325.1 Desulfobacterales bacterium
TACATCGACGGCATCCGGGAAGAAAGAAATGCCTTTCTCCAGCAGTTTTTAAATGAAATCGATTTTCCAGCCCAAAGGATCAGGGTTATGTTCAAGACCGGAAACCCCGTCGATGAGCTGCTTAAGTTATGTCTGTCTGAAGACATCGACATGATAGTCATGGGCGTAAAAGGCCGGACGGACCTGGAAAGCGTTTTTGTCGGCTCGGTAGCCGAGAAAATGTTCCGCCGCTCCCCTGTAACCATCGTCTCCTATAGAGACTCGGCAAGTTCTAAGATAATAAGAAAACGCATCGACCTATAGATAATTTCCAAACCCAAGAAAAAACACTCAGATTACGTTCCATGCATCCGTGTTTATTCTTTGGTTTATGCTCTGGAAGGAGGTGCCATGATCAGAAAATTATCACGGATGTGTTGGATAAGCACAATCTGCTTTTTCATCAGTTGTCCGGTGGCGTTTGCAGGAGAACGCTTCACAGACAATGGCGATGGCACAATCATTGATCACCAATTGGGTGTCATGTGGGGAAAAATCGATAATCAGGGGGATGTCAACTGGAAACAGGCCCATCGATGGGTAAGGTATACCTTTCCCGATACCGTTGGAAAACACTATGGCAACTGGCGCCTGCCCTCACTGGAAGAACTGCAAAGTCTGTATGTTGAGGATAAAAATTACCAAGGTTATGAAACAGATTGCGGGCAGTGGGTGAAGATCGTATCGCAGATCAAGCTTAGCTGTGGATGGGTCTGGGCATCCGACACAACCGCAATACAGGCCCATATATTCAACTTCCACAGAGGGTACCATTACACCGATAGAATGGTTCACGATCGGGCCTACCGGGCGTTAGCGGTTCGAAACCTGGAATAATAATAAATCCGCATGGCGAATTTATTATATGCGGCTGCGCCGCTCGACCCTCATTAGCGATTTAGGCTGTAGACTATTAGGTGCCTTTTGCCCTGTGGGCGATATTAGCGCTTCGCGCGTCATTTATTGTTGCTATCAGCAATGAGCATTAAGCTATAGGCCGCTTATGGCTCAATTGCTTTCAGCGGCCCTCCAAGCCTCAAACCCTTCAACCCGACACCCTCGTTTAAAGCCCTACCCCGTCAATCACAGCACCGCAGTATTTACATTTTCCATTGACGATGGCGTAGTTGTGAACATTGAACCCCCAGCGGTCGATGAGAACCTTCCCACAGGCATGGCAAAAAGTATTCTCGCTCTCCTCTCCGGGAACATTGCCGGTATAAACATATTTCAGACCGGCACGAACGCCGATTTCACGTGCTCTCATCAAGGTTTGAACCGGTGTGGCAGGACGATCGGTCAGCTTGTAGGTGGGGTGAAATCGGCTGATGTGCCAGGGCGTGTCGGTCCCTAAAGACCTTGCAATGAACCCTGCCAGGCCAGCCAGCTCTTCAGGGTCGTCATTCAAGCCCGGAATGACAAGGGTCGTGATCTCGAGAAAGATACCACGTGATTTCATAGCAATTAGGGTCTCTTTCACTCCTGCCAGCCTGGCGCCACAGTAGGTTTTGTAATACGCATCATTGAAAGCCTTTAAGTCGACATTGGCAGCGTCCAGATACGGACCGATCATGTCCAGGGCATCCCTAGTCATATATCCGTTGGTCACAAATAAATTCAACAAGCCATGTTCATGCGCGAGCCTGGCAGTATCGTAAGCGAATTCAAAATATATGGTCGGTTCTGTATAGGTATAGGCTATGGAGCGGCAGTTGTGCCCTTGGGCGGCAGATACGATTTCATCCGGGGTTACATAATTTCCGATAATCGCTCCCGGGTGGTCCGCCGGCATCTGGGCAATATCAGCATTCTGACAGAATGTGCATTTGAAATTGCATCCCACCGTTGCAATGGAATAGGAAAGACTGCCAGGATAAAAATGAAACAGCGGTTTTTTCTCGATAGGGTCGACATTTCGCGCCACCACCTTGCCATATACCAAAGAGACGAGCGTGCCGTCACGATTCTGCCTGACTTGGCAGATACCATGTTGGCCCTTTTTAATCACGCAACGATGATGACACAGCTTGCACTGTACTTTCTTGTTTGTCAGTTTTTCGAAAAGATAGGCTTGCATAAATTTCTTCGAACGGTTTTAGGTTTTAAGTTTTAGGTTGTGTTGGGCATGAGCCATCTTAAAACCTAAAACTTAACACCTAAAACCATCCCCTATTTATGAAGTAGCGATACTGGTCGACCCGCTTCGCTTATGACGCAATGTCATGGGTCGGGTCCTGAATCGAGGGACCAGGGAAGCCACAATACCAGCAAAGCTGCCAAATGGAAAACGTTGAATAATTTCCGACTTCTCAAGGTCGCAGATGATTTTCCCGGAAGACACAGGAAACTGGCTCACGGTACGCCAGGATATCGGGACCGTTTCTCCCAGGACCTCACGGATCATACTTTTGAGTTCCCATACACTGTAAAATCTTGCCCGGTTGTAAATGGTGTGGTGGAAAATGCCCCTGAGGCGCCGCTCGATTCCTTTCAGGGCATAGCGGTTCAGGACACCCAAAAAAATACGGTCCTTGGCCACCCTGCAGGCTTCCGATATCGCTTTTACGGGATCTTCCACGAATTCCAATGTTGTCACCAGGCTGGCGTGGTTGAATGAATTGTCATCAAAGGGGA
>JASJGV010000443.1:0-9764 GCA_033791325.1 Desulfobacterales bacterium
TAACAATGGCACATAAAAAAGCGGGCGGAAGCTCAAAAAACGGTCGCGACAGCAATGGCCAACGGCGAGGTGTCAAGCGATATGGAGGACAGATCGTCAGCGCGGGAAACATTCTCGTTCGCCAGCTGGGCACCAGGATACATCCCGGCGAAAATGTCGGTCTGGGTAAAGACTACACCTTGTTCGCCAAAATAGATGGTATTGTCTCATACGAGCGATTGGGCCGTTCACGAAAAAAAGTTAGTGTTTATGCCGTGTGAAATTCATTGACGAAGCCAAGATAACCATCCAGTCCGGAGACGGCGGCAGCGGATGCGTTAGTTTCAGGCGGGAAAAATTCATCCCCCGCGGCGGACCCGACGGCGGTGATGGAGGCAAAGGCGGTGATGTTATCCTGAAATCATCGCCCAGAAAACGAACGCTTTACGATTTCCGATACAAACGTCACCTGAAAGCGAAGAATGGCGCTGGCGGCCAGGGAAAAAAGAAAGCCGGTAAAAAAGGGGACGATATTATCGTTGAAGTTCCCGCCGGAACCGTAGTCACCGACAGTGAAACAGGGAAAACCCTGAAAGATTTTATAAGCCCTGGAGAAACCATTGTTGCCGCAGTCGGCGGACGGGGGGGACAAGGAAATTATCACTTCAAATCAGCCACCCGTCGAATTCCCCGTTTTGCGCAACCCGGCGAACCCGGTCAGACAATTCAATTAAAACTGGAACTCAAACTTATCGCCGATGTCGGTCTTATCGGTCTCCCCAATGCTGGAAAATCCACCCTCATCAGCAAGATATCCGCTGCAAAACCAAAAATTGGATCCTATCCCTTTACGACCCTGGTACCGAACCTCGGTGTCGTGTACACGGATTGGGGTGAGCCCTTTGTCGTAGCGGACATTCCCGGTCTCATAGAAGGAGCCCACGAAGGGGCCGGTCTGGGAACACAGTTTTTGCGCCATATCGAACGAACACGGATACTGGTACACCTGATCGATGTTTCGACACTTGAACCGGATAACATCCTGTCATCATACATCACGGTCAACCATGAACTCGAAAAGCACAACCAACAACTATCCAACAGGAAGCAGTTGCTGGTGCTGAACAAGATGGATACGGATGGATCCGAAGAAAACGCCAGGCGTTTTAAGGAAGCGATTGGCGACATCGACGTGGTATCGATATCTGCACTGGCAGGCACGGACATTGATATCCTGCTATCTCGCATACTGGACCGGCTGGAAAGGAGCTGACCCATGCGGATCGGGTTGTATGGCGGAACATTTAACCCCGTACACTATGGCCACCTGCGTGCTGCAAAGGAGGTGTGCGAGGGATTTGATCTGGAACATCTGTACTTCATACCTTCGGCACTTCCGCCCCATAAAGACATCAAAGGCGTGGTCTCGGTTGTGGACCGCCTAGAAATGACACGGCTTGCCATAATAGACAACCCGGAATTCATTCTATCCGATGTCGAATTGAAGCGTCCCGGTCTCTCTTATACCATCGATACCGTCAAACACTTCAAAAAGAGCCTGGATACCGACGTGAAACTATTTCTCATTATGGGGATCGATGCATTTATAGAAATTGATACGTGGAAATCATTCAAGCAACTGTTCCGGATGCTTCCCATGATCATCATGGCGCGACCGTCTCCGGATGGCCGGCCATACAGCCTTGAATGGGAAAATATGACCACGTTTATCGAGGATAAGATTTCAGGATCCTATCACTTATCGGTAAAGAATGGCTGTTATCACCACAATCGACATCAGCCTGTGTATCGATTCAATATCAGTATGCTGGATATTTCCGGCACAAAGATTCGGAAACTGATCCAAGCAAAACAATCGATCCGGTTTCTGGTCCCCAAAAACGTCGAAAATTATATCTATGAGCGAGGACTCTACACATGACAGATATCGATAGCATGTCATTAAACCTGGCGATCAAACCATTTGTCAATGCTGTGTTGGCCAGGAAAGCGATCCAGGTCGTCATTCTGGATGTACGGAATCTGACATCCTATGCAGATGTATTTATTATCTGCTCGGGAAGATCGAATCGTCAGGTAACCGCCATAGCCGACTTTGTTCAACGGGATTTGAAAAAAAAAGGAAAAAAACCAATAAATGTCGAGGGGAAAAAGGAAGGACACTGGGTTTTGATGGATTATGGTGACGTCATTATCCATATTTTTTATGAGTCCTCACGAGACTTTTATGACCTGGAAAGCCTTTGGATCGATGCCAAGCCGCTTTCGGCCGAACAGTTAATGGAAGAATAAAATTGTGGTAGGATCTCATGAAAGATAACATGTCAAAACAGCACAAACGCTGCATGCTGATCATTTTGGATGGATGGGGTGTCCGGGAAGACAGGCAGGGCAACGCCGTGGCACAAGCAAAAACACCCTTCCTGGATAAAATCCAGAAACAATATCCCTGTTCGCAGCTGGTAACATTCGGGAATGCCGTGGGGTTGCCGGATAAGATCATGGGAAATTCTGAAGTAGGCCATCTGAATATAGGCGCCGGCCGGGTCGTCCGTCAGGATCTTATGCGAATCGACAAGGCCATTGAAGATGGCAGCTTTTATGCGAACAATGCCATCGGACAGCTCATGGATACGGTCAAAAAAAACCGTTCAAAACTTCATCTCATGGGGCTTGTTTCCGACGGAGGGGTGCACAGTCAATTGACCCACCTTTTCGCTCTTTTAGACATGGCCGGGCGTAAGCAGTTGAAACAGGTGGTTGTTCACGCCATTCTTGACGGGAGAGATACGCCTCCCACCAACGGTGTCAAATACCTTTCGGCACTACAATCCCATATCGAAGCAACCGGGTTCGGTGCTATTGCGTCCATATGTGGCCGGTTTTATGCCATGGACAGAGACAAGCGATGGGGCCGTATTGAAAAGGCGTTCCGCTTATATACCCGTGGGGAAGGCGTTACGGAAATCGACCCCATCGCTGCCATAAACAGTGCCTATCAAAAAAAGGAAACCGATGAGTTTGTCAATCCCATCGTAATGATCGAAGAAAAAGGCACGCCCCGGGGGACTGTAAAAAATGGCGATGGCATCCTCTTTTTCAATTTTCGTGCAGATCGCGCCAGAGAGATTACCAGAGCATTTACAGACGATACGTTCAATGAATTTGAACGGAATCCCAGACCGGATCTTTGCGGTTACACTTGCATGACCCTCTTTGATGAAGACCTTTCCCTGCCTACCGCATTTGAGCCGGTTTACATGGTGAACATCCTTGGTGAAATTATCAGTAAAAACGGTCTGCGACAGCTCAGAATTGCGGAAACGGAAAAATACGCACATGTCACTTACTTTTTTAATGGTGGTCGGGAAGAGCCGTTTGAGGGAGAGGACCGTTGTCTCATACCCTCACCGCGAGATGTTTCGACCTATGATCAAAAACCCGAGATGAGTGCTCTTGAAGTGACACAGGAGGTCATCGACCGAATTGCCACCGACACCTACGATTTGATTGTACTCAATTTTGCCAATATGGACATGGTTGGGCACTCCGGCATCATGCCGGCCGCCATAAAGGCTTGTGAAACAATCGATCTCTGCGTCGAAAAAATTATAGATAAGCTTCTTGAGAAACAATGGGCGGTCATTGTTACAGCGGATCACGGAAATGCGGAAAAAATGATTGATGAAGAAGGCAAGCCCTACACCGCCCACACGGTGGGCCGGGTGAGATGCGTTCTTGTAGATGATACACACACCGACCTGGCGTTAAAGGATGGTGCGTTGTGTGACATTGCACCCACTATCCTCAAGATCATGGGCCTGACGCAGCCAGTAGAAATGACGGGAAAATCATTGTTGGGGGAGTAAGCAATAAGCGATAAGCACTAAGCTGTAAGCAGCTTAAAGCTTATGGCTTATCGCTTAATGCTCAGGGCCTAGAGCCCCGCTACTTCTTTCCCACAATGCTTACACACCTTTGCCCGCTTTTTTATGATCTCAGCACAGAAAGGGCACTCCCGTGTAAAAAAACGCTCGTGGATCTGTTTCACCGATTCCGTCAATTGCTTTTCCACCAGATCATTACCCACTCTCAGGTTCCGCAAAGGCTCTATGGCCTCCGCATCCCCGATATCTCCTATCATTTCAGCTGCTTTCAGTCGGACCCGCGCAGGTTCTGTGGGATCGAGAAGTATACGCAACAAGCTAGGCGAGTCTTTGTCCACATAACACTGGGCCAGGATTGAGAATCCCTTTTTAATGGCCTCTTTAAGCATTTCTTCCTGGAGCAACACCTGGTCGTCAATGATCTGCCCCTGGGCTCCCATGGGACTGAAAACCGGCATGTATTCAAACTGGTCGGTCCCTGGGTAGTTTATCTGCCGGTACGATGCAACCTGATTATAGTTCTCTTTCAGGTTTTCCCAGCCTTGGCAATATATAGGGCATTTGTCATTGAAACATATATATAGATACGGCGTTCCCCATCCAAGACCATCACTGAAATTAATGGACGGCACTTCCCACAGATTCATAGTTTGGCCACACTTGGGACAGACCGCTTTGTCCTGCGCCATAATTTTTTCCAGCACCTGCTCTTTGGTTTCAAATTTCATCTTTATCTCCAAATAAAATCGTTTCACGATTTTATCAAACGCGACGGTGTCGCTTCAATGCTTGAAATACTCAGTTGATAGTGTTTACCTTGGGTAAATTAAGTGTATTTTAGGGAATGTCAATACAGGCAGTCGTAATGTAGCGATCCTGTACCATCGAACCCAAATCCTTAAAATAGTCGATTTATACCGCTTGTCATAATAATGTTCCGAAAATAGGATCGTGGCATAAGGGTTTGTAGCAGGAAAACGGTCCTCAACCGGAACGTTATTCTGACAACCCCTATATAGCCATCAAGCATTGTTAGCCAGCCAATCATATCTTAAATTTTCGGACCTATAAACCAAAGAACGGTACGCACTAAGACTGATGGGTGATCCCTGGGCGACTGTGAAACTGTTTGAGTTCTTTACGATCGTTTATCCGCAAGTTCGAGCGGCTGTTTGTCGTTATCTGCCGGAGCGGTTTCGGAACGGCATTCTGGAAAACACTATAATTAGGGGAATATTTTACCTGGATTGAGAATACCATTGGGATCGAAAAGCGTTTTGATCTGTTTCATCCAGTCGAGACTTTTTCCATGCTCTGCCGCCATGTATGCTTTCTTGCCGATGCCCACACCATGCTCACCGGTTGCCGTGCCGCCATAGGATAGTGCTTTGGCAACCAGCTCCCGGCTGATTTCTTCGATCAGTTTCCAGTCATCCGGATTATTTTTTCTGCCGGCCAGATTCAGATGCAGATTGCCGTCTCCGGCATGGCTGAAGGCATACCCGGGAATACCTGCCCTGTCGGCAGCCAGGCAGGCGCTGGTGATGATCTCCGAGTAGGCTGTCATCGGAACCGCTACATCGATAACCTGGGTGCCGCAGTCCGGGTGCGCCCTGATCACCATTTCTCCCAACTCGTGCCTGGCCTCGAAAAACCGGTTGCGTTCATCCCTGCCCAAGCCCCTTTGAAAAGCTAGATGGCCGGCATCCCTGCAGATCCCTTCCACCATATCCAGAATCTCCAGAAGATAAGACATGCTAGGACCGTGAAACTCGGTAAACAAGGTGGGAGATTCCTCTAAACCAAGATGCTTTTCCTGATTGAAGAGCCTGATGCAGGCATGATCCAGCAACTCCAGCGATGCCGGATCGAGCCCGGATCGAACGATTTCCACCACCGCCTCGCTGGCCGCTTGAATAGAGGGAAATGTTACAATTGCAGCAGCGTATTCTTCCGGCAAACCAACCAGGCGAATGGTTGCCTGCACCACAATACCGAGGGTTCCCTCGGAGCCTACAAACAGATGCAGGAGATCGTATCCTGATGAGGATTTCGCAGCCCGTGAGCCGGTCTCGATGATCTCGCCATTGGCCAATACGATCTTAAGTTTCAGAACGTAATCCTTGGTGGATCCGTAGTGAACCGTCCGGGTACCACTGGCGTTGTTGGCAATCATGCCACCAACCGTCGCTCTTGCCCCGGGATCCGGTGGAAAGAAAAGGCCCGAATACCGGAGATGTTCATTAAGATCCTGATAGATGAGACCCGGCTCGACATCCACCTGAAAATCTTCCGTCCTGACGTCCAGAATCTTATTCATATGGGAAAAATCGAGCACAATGCCGTTGTGAATCGGGATGGGATTCCCTTCGAGGCTTGAACCGGATCCCCAGCCAACGATCGGGATATGGTGCTCATTGGCGTACGACAAGATAGCTGCCACCTCGTCCGTGTTCTCTGGAAAAATCACCATCTCGGGACGAACTGGCGAATGCTGGGACTGATCTTTAGCATGCAGTTCCAGCACGGACGTTCCGGTGGAGACGCGCTCGGGCGCAACGATCACGGAAAGATCCTTGGTATGGGACTGGGTTATACGGGTAAAATTCAATCGGGTCCCCCCTTTTCATCGTTCAGCTGCTGCTATCTCCGTCGATGTTCATCTTTGCGTGCGATGGTACTACCTCGCAGTAAGTTTCATTTCGATACGTCTGTTCTTTCGATACGCCTCGAGAGTATCCGCTGTATCAATTGGATGATATTTGCTGAACCCGGTTGCCGCCATTCGATTTTCCGGGATTCCATTGTTTGCAAGAAAACGTACCACAGCGACAGCCCTTGCTGTTGACAGTTCCCAATTTGATGGGAAAAGCGGGGTGTGAATAGGTACACGATCTGTATGACCGTCAATTCTCAGGATCCAGTTAAGGTCATCGGGAATTTTTTTGGATAGTTGCAGGAAAATATCGGCGATCTGGATCAGGTGCCGTTTCCCCTCCTGGCCAAGATCAGCAGAACCGGACGTAAATAATAATTCCGCCTGAAGAACAAAACGGTCGCCTTCGACACGGACATAAGGACTATCACCCAGTATTTCTCTCAAGCGACCGAAAAATTCCGAACGGTATTGTTCCAGCAGGTTGACACGCTGAGCAAGTATGATGTTTAATCGTTTTCCAAGCGCCACCAATTCAGCGGCTTGGTCTAACTTTTCTGATTCCGCTACCTTTAAAGCATGGCTGATTTCTTCGAGCTGTTTTTTCAGGTTTGTGATTTGCTGATGCAGCAATACCAATTCTGCCCGCGCACTTTTTGTAAGTTGGCGTTCATCGGTTAATGCCGCTTCTTGCTCGCCAACAAGAGCAGATAATGCCTGTATACGAATGTCACGCTGGTCGATAATTTCTTGAGCCAGGACAGTTCGCTCCTTTTCATCGGCCAAACGTGCCTCAAGTGACATACTTCGATCTCTCAGCATACCCAATTCATTTGTTTTTACCAAGAGCGCCTCAGCGAGTTGGCCTACTTTCGCTTCCAGTTCACGTCTCATAACACGCAAGGCATCGATATCTTCTTGAAGGCTGGCCATGAGCAGAAGCTGACTCTTTATCTCGACCCTATCCAATTCCGATTGTTCGCTTAACTCAGACACGCGTGAACGCAACAACTCTTTTTCCTGTGTAATATCGGCGATTAACCCAGACAAACTGGCAATTTCAGTTCTTAGCCCTTCATTTTGCTCCTTTTCCAAACCTAGCAATCCAACCAGTTCATCCATACGCCGATGGAGTGAAACCAATTCGCTCTCTTTCCCGAAAAGAATCTCACTTAATAAAAACTGAGTGAGTGTAAAGATAAGAACGACAAATATTACCACCATGAGAAGGGCCGACAGGGCATCAACATATCCCGGCCAAACACTGCTTCCCATCGCGCGCCTGCCAGAGTTTATCATGTCTGTTTCTTTTCCATGTCAGTACGGGTGTTATAAATTTTAATCAGCTGTTCAAGGCTTTGCTGATTATTGCGTATTTCCCCTATCAAACGTTCGAGATCATGTTCTATACGCGCCACGCCCGGTTCGCTTATCTTCCCCTCCATATCTGAGTCGTCACTGCTATCGACGAGCTGGGTAACACCAGACAACCATTCTTCCATATCATTAAAGAAACGGTTTTGAGCATGACTGGCTTGAATATCAATAAAACCAAGTACCAAAGAACCCCCCAGACCAAACAACGAAGAGCTAAACGCTGTCCCCATACCTTGCAAGGGTTTTTGAAGACCTGCTTTCAATGATTCGAATGTCCCGACAAAATCACTGGTTCCGACGTTTAATCCACCAATTACCTCGCCAACAGATCCAATCGTTCCAAGAAGGCCCCAAAAAGTGCCCAGGAGCCCTAAAAATATCAACAGGCCAATCATATAGCGAGAAATCTCTCTAGATTCATCCAGATGAGCCCTAATGCCCTCAAGTACCGTACGCAGCGATAATGCAGACAACTTGAATCGATCTCTGTGAACCCCATGGAGGTGTTTTATCAGGGGTTTGAGCAAAACCGGCTCTTCTTCTGCCACCGATCGTCCTAATTGACCGGTCCGAAAAATATTCATCCATTCGATTTCAGGTTCAAGTCGCAAAACCTGGTACATATTAATTCCTATACCGGTAGCCAGGGTACAAAAGATCATTAGGTTAAAACCCCAGTTGGCCATGAAGGCTGACTTCAGTGAACCAAATAAAAGGGCGCAGATTAAACCAACAACGGCCAGGCATATAAACATCAGGTAAAGATAATGGCGTGGATTCCTCATAATACACCTATGGTCTTTTTAATTTGTTTTATTCCCCTAATGGAAAAGAATTGAACCCGTTAGTAAATGCAAATATGGATTCCAGAAAAATTATCATGCAGTTTTCAGGTCAGCGTCCATATTTCCCCCGGTCCAGATTTCGGTATTGCACGGCCTCTGCGATATGACGCTCCGACAATTCCACTCTGTCTTCGATATCCGCTATGGTTCGGGCAATTTTTAGTATCCGATTGTGGGCACGTGCTGAAAGCCCCAGTTTGTCGATGGCAATTTCGAGTAAAAGATGGCTTGCTTCATCGATATTGCAGTAGCGTTTGATCTGTCGGCTGTTCATCTGGGCATTGCAATAAATTTTGGTGCGGCTGAATCGCCGGGCTTGAATCCCTCGGGCGGCCGCCACCCGGTCCCTGATACACGCTGAAGATTCGGATTTTCCGATCCCCTTCAGGGCACTATACGGTACAGCCGGCACCTCGACATGAATATCGATCCGGTCCAACAGGGGTCCTGAAATTTTTGAACGGTATCGATGAATCTGGTGAGACGTGCACCGACATTCATGCTTTGGATCGGAAAAATAGCCGCACGGACAAGGGTTCATGGCCGCCACCAGCATGAAACTGGATGGGTAGGTGATGGTCGAAGCCGCACGAGAAATGGTAACATTTAAATCCTCCAGCGGCTGCCTGAGCACTTCCAGAACATGTTTTTTATATTCAGACAGCTCATCCAGGAAAAGAACACCGTTATGAGCCAGGCTCACCTCGCCGGGCCTGGGGATATGGCCACCCCCTATCAAGCCGGCATCCGAAATCGTATGGTGAGGGGATCGAAAGGGTCTTCTCGTAATCAAGGCCTGTCCTTTTTCAAGCCGCCCTATGACGCTGAAAATCTTGGTAGTCTCGATGGCCTCCTCGAATGTCAAGGGAGGCAGAATCGTCTGCAGGCGTTTGGCTATCATGGTTTTCCCTGAACCAGGTGCTCCGACCATGATGAGATTGTGACCGCCGGCCGCGGCAATTTCCATGGCTCTTTTTACATGTTCCTGACCCATAACAT
>JASJGV010000444.1:0-7973 GCA_033791325.1 Desulfobacterales bacterium
GAAGGTTCGTTGCCCGGTAATCTCTGTGGAGGGGTGGCGGAGCCCCTTGGCAATAACCAAGGCCTTAGAAAAAATTGATGCCGTCTCCATGAGTCGCCCTTTTATCAGGGAACCGCGTCTGGCCCGGCGCTGGTTGAGCGGCGACACGTCACCTGCCCACTGTATCTCATGCAACAAATGCCTTGATTTAACATTGAAGTCAGGGTTGGGCTGTGTTTTTCATCATGATAACGCGCCAAGTCATCTGAAAACCCCATAATTCCGTTGATTAATGCGCAGAAGACTCTTTGTGAAGACCCAAACCCGGGTATGGTTTTTTTACACAATCCTGGCAAATGCTATGGTTGAAAGGATACAATCTATTTTGGGAAATCCGTGGTCATTCTTTCCCATGCCGTTCCACAATGACTTTTAAAGACATTGTATTAGAGAATAAAATGCAAAGATCTCCGGGCCCTCATCATATTTCTTGTTTTGGTTGCGCTTTGAGTCGATTCAGCGCTACCACGCTGCCGAAAATCAAAATACCGCCGACCCAGAATCTCAAGGTCACTGGGTCCCCCAGAAAAACAATACCCACAATACCTGTGAAGATCACTTCGCTGGACATGTACACGCCCCCTTCCCAACCCTTGCAATAGAAGAATCCCTGATTCATTAGGAGTTGAGCCGTCAGAGACGAAAAAACGATACCCAGAACCATGACCCATTCCAAAGGGGTGCCGGGCAACATGGGCAACAGGATAAATTTAGGTGCGGTGACCAGGGCACCCATGATGCAAAAGTAGAGATATATGATTACCGGGCCGTTTGTTTCCCGTAAGCTGCGGATCAGCGTTACGGTTAGACCAGCAAACACGGCACCAAATATGGCTATGGCCTGTCCAAAAAAAGTGCCAGCGAGTCTGAAATCAAATAACGCACCCACACCGACAACGACCAAAAGAATGCAAATGCTCTCAAGCTTGCCAATCTTTTCACCGTAGATCAGAAAGGCAAAAACTGCTGAAAATGCCGGAAACGAATAGAAGATGACCAGAGCCGTGGACAAGGGCAATAGCTTAACCGCCGTAACAAGGGAGATGAAGGCCACGGAACCGACACACCCGCGGATGACCAGCAGCCGGATGTTGTTCCCCCTGAAGGGATTGTGATGACGACCGAAAATGATAAGAATCATGACAAGGCCCCCGAAAAACCGAAAAAAGCTGATGTGCCAGACAGTAAACACAGGATTCAGGGTCTTGATGATCAGATTGAGAAGGGTGAATAAAAGTGCAGCAGAAAGCATAAACAACGGTCCGGCAAGGGCCGTGTCCATCTGAATTAGACCACGCTGCTTTTTGGGTTTCTCCATTTCAACTCCAAGTGTAAAAAAGGGGAAGGCTAAGGGGTTGCACGTCCTGGATATGCCCGACTATTTGCGTAAGTTTCCTGCTCGGATGCGCTCGAGGGCAATTTCGATGGGTTGTGAGTCCATATGCCGCAGGAGGGCACCGATATGCCGAATCTGTCTTCGCCGGGCGCCATGGCTCTTTATTTTACATGCGAATTTTATGTTCTCCAGAAGTTCATCCGGCAAATCCATGCTCTCAAGCAGCCTGGGCTGCAGAGCCACCAATTGTTCTCCCAGGCGCTGCAGGGCCTGGTCTTCCTTTTTGTTCTGGGTTCTGCTTTTATGCTCTGTTTCCATTCAGCTATCTCCCATACGGATATAACCCTCTTGTTGCAATCTTAGGGTTGATTTTGTACCCAAACTCTTGCAGTATTTACCCTATACGGCAAAAGGTTTGAAATGATCAAGCAATCTTTGAAGAACCTTGCAGCTCCGACTAAAAAGAAAGCACAGAAAATGGTATCTCCCCACAGAGTCACACACCCCGGGAAAGGGAAACAACAAACGTCCCTATATCAGTATCAGAAGGACTCCCGTTATTTTGCCCAGATAGCCGACGGCTTGAAAGAAGCCGGGGTACAGGAAATCGCTGTGCTTGGTGCCGAGGATGTCCAGTCTGAATTCAGCGGCATTTATTTTAAGGCGGACACATCAACTCTGTATCGAATTAATTATCTCACCAGGCTTCTTTCACGCTGTCTTGCGCCCCTGGTATCGTTCACCTGCCCAGATACGGATACCCTGTATCAGAAGGCTAAACAGATCGCCTGGGAAAATTTCTTTGCAGAAGACAGCACCTTTGCTGTCACCGGAAATGTTTCCGACAGTGCAATTTCGCATTCAAAGTATGCTGCCCTGCGCGTTAAAGATGCCATTGCCGACTATTTCAAAGAGAAAACCGGTCAGAGTCCGAATGTGTCCACAAGAGATCCCGATATCCTGCTGAATCTTCACGTCAGGAAAGACCAGGCCGTCATAAGCCTGGATACATCAGGCGGCGCACTTCACCGGAGAGGATACAGAGAGGAGGCTGTTTCAGCACCCATGCAGGAAACCATCGCCGCCGCAATTATCCGATTCAGCGAATGGGACGGCTCTGTTCCTCTTTATGACCCTTTGTGTGGTTCTGGAACCCTTTTATGTGAAGCGCTCATGCAATATTGCCATGTCCCAGCAGGTATTTTCAGAAAGCGCTTCGGTTTTGAATCTCTGCCCAACTTTGACAGCGCTGTCTGGAAGCAGGTAAAGAAAGAGGCTGACGGGCAAATCCAGGAACTGCCGAAAAAACTGATTGCAGGCAGTGATGTGTCCCTGGAGGCTGTCAGGGCCGCACAGATAAACCTGATGGGACTCCATTATGGAAACAGGGTAACCATTGAGCGCTTGGATTTCCAAAAACTGCCGGCTTTTAAAAAACACGTCATTGTGGCCAATCCCCCTTACGGCATCCGGATGGGGAAAGACCAGAACCTTGACGTGTTTTACAAAAAATTCGGTGATTTTCTAAAGCAGAAATGCAAGGGCTCGACCGCTTTTGTTTATTTCGGAAATCGTAAACATATCAAAAAGATCGGTCTGAAAGCATCCTGGAAAAAACCGATCAAGGCGGGCGGGCTTGATGGCAGGTTGGTTAAATACGAGATGTATTGAAAAGGAGAAGATATGTTCAAACAGGTTCAGGCCGCCAAAAAAAGGTTGAAAGGGTATGCCCATGTAACACCCGTTATGACGTCCCGGACACTGAATCGTCTGGTCAAAGCCGAGGTGTTTTTTAAATGTGAAAATTTCCAGCGGGTTGGCGCATTCAAATTTCGCGGCGCATTCAACAGTATCAGTCAGCTTTCCAGAACGGAAAAAGCACGGGGTGTCATTACCTATTCTTCAGGAAATCACGCCCAGGCGGTCGCCTTGGTCGGTCACATGATGAATATCAAAACAACCATCGTGATGCCGGACAACGCGCCGGCAACCAAGCGGGCCGCTACAAAAGATTACGGCGCAACCATTGTTGAATACGATCCTGAAAAAGCATCCCGTGAGGATATTGCCAAGGAGCTTGAAACACAAAGCGGCTTTACCATGATTCCGCCATATGACCATACACAGGTCATTGCCGGTCAGGGGACCGCAGCGTTGGAGATGTTTGAAGAGACCGGTCCTCTCGACATGCTGTTGGTCCCATGCGGTGGCGGTGGGTTGTTAAGTGGTTGCGCCATTGCTGCCAAAGGCATATCACCGGGCTGCAAGGTCATGGGTATCGAACCGGAGCTCGCTGACGATGCCACCAAATCTTTCCACACAAAAAAGCTTCACATTATAAAAAATCCTTCCACCATTGCCGATGGAACCCGCACCCCGTCATTGGGAAAACTTACCTTTCCTCTGGTGCTGGAATATGTGGACAACATGAGAACAGTTTCAGAAAAAGCCATTATAGAGGCTGTCCAATTCCTGTTTTACCGAATGAAACTGGTGGTTGAACCGTCAGGAGCCCTTGGGCTGGCAGCCCTGCTAAGTCAGGCCGTGGTGCCGGAGGGCCGGGTGGGGGTCATATTAAGTGGCGGAAACATCGATGCCGATACAATAACTACCATAATAAAATCGTAACACGATTTTATTGAACGCGACTACGTCGCTCCGATGCGAAAAGCTACTTTTATATAAAAAGGTGCCCCATGAATCAAACAACGGAGTTGCTTCTCAATCGAAAGTCAATTCGAGCATACCAAAAAAAGGAAATCAGCAAGGAGATCAAGGATACAATTCTTGCCGCGACCTTGCGTGCTCCCACAGCAGGCAACATGATGCTGTATTCCATCATAGAGGTCAAGAACCAGAGCATTAAGGACAAACTGGTCAAAACATGTGACAATCAACCCTTTATCGCCAAAGCGCCATTTGTTTTGCTTTTCCTGGCCGATTACCAGCGGTGGTACGATTATTTTCACGTGTCAGGCGTGGAGCAACACTGTGAGAAAAAGGGAATTGCCTTGCGCAAGCCACAGGAGGGGGATCTGTTCCTAGCCTGCTGCGATGCCCTCATTGCGGCACAAACAGCTGTCATCGCTGCGGAATCATTGGGAATCGGCTCCTGCTACATCGGGGACATCATGGAAAACTACGAAACACACAAAGCATTGTTTGATTTGCCCAAATATGTGTTTCCGATTACCCTGCTCTGTTTTGGTTACCCCACAAAACAACAGCAGAAAAGAGTCTTGACCCAGCGATTTGATCAAAATTACATCTGCTTTGAGGATCGATACAGACGTTTTGAAAAAGAGGCCTTTAAAAACATGTACAAAGAGCGTCATGCTCAGATGTTTGGTGAGAAAAAAGAGCTAAAAGGCGCCTTGAATGTTGGGCAGAGGATGTATCAGCGGAAGTTCGATTCAGATTTCGCTCATGAAATGAACCGATCGGTGCAGGTAATGCTGCAAAATTGGGTTGACGATTGATATGGCCCTGTCAACGCCCGGGGAGGTGTTCATCTCTGGGTTCAATGAGGTCGTCTATGATGAATTCATATCTGAGTGGCGGCAACTGCTATGCGAATATTTTAATTTATAGGTGTTGTTTTTAATGACGTCAGCGTTTTGAAATTAAAGGCAAAAGGTTTATCTGAATTGCGATCCATACAAGATGTCCCCAAAAAAGAAATCATCGATGTTCTGGGTAAATGCTGGATGACCCATGACGGCATGTGGTTTTTTCACTGCCTGCAGGAATTTGGAATCGAGACAACCAACAAAATCAACAAGTCCGCCATTCAATCATTGGCTTCCATTGAAATAAAACGAATCAAGCAAATTATAGGACTACAAAATAGAATTGAAACCTTCGATGAACTCAAGTTTTTTTTTATGGAAACTTCCAAATTAATGATTCCTGATTTTATGAACGTCAAGCTAAGCTTTCCTGAAAAAAACAAAATGACATGGGTATTTAATCAAAGGAATTGCTTTGCCTATGAAGGCATAAAGAAGCTGGGCGCCATAGACAAGTACGAATGCGGCGTCCTCTTCAGAATAAGATGCTGGCTTGAAGCACTTGAAATCAAAAATAGATTCGATCCTGAAATCGATAAATGCAGGATGCATTTCAATGGCACATGTGCCGGGGAAATCCATCTGTTTTAATTTGCCAGAGGAGATTCAAAGATGCCTTCCGATCAAAAAGTAGACTATATAGAGCTACCAGCCAAAAACTTTGACGGCATCCAGGCCTTTTATGAAAAGGCTTTCGGGTGGTCTTTTACTGATTACGGACCTGAATACCGGGCTTTCACTGATGGAAAAATCGATGGTGGTTTTTACCGATCGAACCTTTGTTCTACAAGCCGGGATGGGGCGGTTCTGATTATCCTGTATGCTCTGAGCCTGGAAACCACCAAGAGTACGGTGGTATCCAGCGGTGGAAAGATCATCAAAGACATTTTTTCATTTCCCGGGGGTCGCCGTTTTCATTTTACTGACCCCAATGGCAATGAGCTGGCTGTCTGGTCAGATCAATAAGATACATCCATTAATCCCAGAAAAAAACAAAGAATGACTTTGTGACCGGCCTGCAAGCCCCCCTTCAAATGTAGATTGACATGTGTCGCATTTCATGTTTTTTCACATAATCTAAACCGGATCAGATTAAAAAAGGATTTCTATGAACAGTTTTTTTCTTTCGACTGCGCTAATCTGTTTTGGTGGCCTGGCCACTTTTTTAATTTGGCGACAATTTGTTTTGATGAAGATCGTCGCTGTTTCCATCATCAGCATCGGCTGCACTATCGGATTGGTCGATGCCGTTGTCAAGCTGTTGAACCCGGGATCATATACCGCGTCTTTTGAATACCTGAATCTGTTTTCCCTTTCGTTTCAAATTGACGGTCTGTCGGCATTTTTCCTGGTGGCTATTTACACTGTTTCTCTGCTTGCCACGATATACAGTTTTCACTATCTGAACAATGTCGAAAAAGCCCTGCGATTGGCTGCCAACTATTTGTTTTTCTCCCTGTTGATCATTTCCATGGCACTGGTGGTGACCGCCACCAACATGATCTCCTTTATGCTATCGTGGGAAATCATGTCCCTGTCTTCTTTCTTTCTGGTCATCTATGACTACGAGTCAGCAGAAAATCGTAAAGCCGGGTATCTCTATTTTGTCATTTCGCATGTGGGCGCCATGTTTATCCTGGCTGCATTCGGTGTCCTGTATGGATACAGCGGCAGCTTTTTGTTCTCTTCAGGAAGTGCTATTCCCGACTCGGCAAAATTGATCGTGCTGATACTCTCTTTTGTCGGATTTGGTTCAAAGGCCGGCGTGTTTCCCTTTCATGTCTGGCTCCCACATGCCCACCCGGCCGCTCCAAGCCACATCTCCGCAGTGATGTCCGGTGTGATGATAAAGACCGGAATTTATGGCATTGTGCGTCTTTATGCTTCGCTGAACTTACATACGCCCCTGTTCGGTGAAATCGTGTTGGTTGTCGGGATGATTTCGGGTATTCTGGGTGTTGTCTACGCCCTGGGTCAGCATGACCTCAAACGGTTACTGGCCTATCACAGCGTTGAAAATATTGGGATTATATTGATCGGGATCGGGCTTGGCATGCTGGGCGTATCCTTTGGCAATCCGATCATGGCCGTCCTGGGTTTTTCAGGGGGCCTGCTGCATGTACTGAATCACTCGATTTTCAAGTCCCTGCTATTCATGGGCGCGGGGATGGTGATCCAGAAAACAGGAACACGCACCATTGATATGCTGGGCGGACTGCTCAAAAACATGAAAATTACAGGTATTACGTTCCTGGTCGGCTCTTTGGCTATATCCGGTCTTCCGCCTTTTAATGGATTTGTAAGTGAGTTTATTATTTATCTAGGCGGTTTCAAAGGTGTGGCACTCGACAAAACGGCCTTTGTACTAAGTATTTCAGCCATTGTCAGCCTGGCCATCATCGGTGGTCTGGCCCTGGCGTGTTTCACCAAGGTAGTAGGGGTGGTTTTTCAGGGAGAACCCAGGAGCTCGAATGCTGTGGCAGTGGATGAAAAAGGCCCGGCAATGCTGGTGCCCATGCTGGTATTGGCCGGTATTTGTATCATCATCGGGGTATTTCCACGCATGTTTATCATCATGGCATTGAAGGCTGTTCCGGTTTCCGGGTTGGGGTATGGCCGTATCCCCATGGAGCCCTTTATACAGATGACGGCAAACATTTCCCTGGCAGCCACACTTTTCTTTATCATTCTCTTGGTGATTATGGCCCTGCGTCTGGTTTTTTACCGGGGGAAGACCATTGGAAGAGCCGGAACCTGGGGCTGTGGTTTCACACAACCCACCCCCAAAATGCAATACACGGGTACGTCCTACGCAGCTTCGATTCTCGAGTTTTTCAGACCGGTCGCACCCCTGCAGGAAGACCACCCTGCTATTAAAGGCCGATTCCCCCAAAAGACCCATTACCGCAGTCATGTCCATGACATCGCCGAGCTTCACATGACACGCGTGGTCGTGAATCCGTTTCTGTGGTTTTTCGACAGGCTGCGCTGGATACAGCACGGGGATATCCATTTGTATATCGGCTACA
>JASJGV010000445.1:0-5941 GCA_033791325.1 Desulfobacterales bacterium
TTCCATTGTTCGACGTTGGACGTTCAATGTTGAATGTTCGATGTTCAATCTTTTCCTTTCGCCGACTACTTGGGATACTTTCGAAATATCTGAGTTACGGCATACTCAAGACGTGCTTTAACCGTCTTTGCGTCGGGCTGGTCTTGAATGTCCGCGGTGGCCACGCCTAACCAGATCGTGAATCCGGAGTCGCTGTCCACCATGGCAATGGCAAGTCCGCCTTTGGGGACATTTGCCAGGTTCTCCATCTTGCTCTGAGGGTCTACCTGCAATTCGAGGGCATCCATATCAATGCCTGCCCCAAAAGCAATGATCACATCGGGATCGACCGAGTTTTGCAGCATGCCGCGTTTGCGCAGCTCACGATCGATCAGGTACTTTATCTCCGCATCCGCATCAAATGCCGGCGGCTCCCATTGGCCGTAGGCGTCATTGACAATGGCCGCCGCCCCCAGCCATGCATAGGTATGGTAGCCACTGAAACTGGCCTTCGGACTGGCCTCGGCAGCCACTGAAATATCCTTTGTCGGAACGGATGAGCAGCCTGCAAACAACATGGCAACAGTGGCAAGCAGTAATGTGTAATACTTGTTCATTTTCATTGTAATGTTCTCCTTTTTGTGACGTATGATTCTTATCCATTGACCGATTCGATGTATCTACTTCGGAAAAAGAAATTGCATCTGGAACTGCAGTTGCCAATCGGCGGCCGAGCGGGGGGCTTCCACGTTGTAATATGCTTTTGCGGAGAGATTGACCGGTTGTTTTCCAAATTTATGGATCTTTCCGATTCCGCCGCCTACCGGAATAGTCAACTGGTCGGCGCTGTCGGCGGCAGACCAGTTGATCGAAATCGAAGGCCCCGTACTCAGATACCAGCCGTCGCTCATGTTATAGTTCACAAATGGCTGGACAATCGTTGAGTTGACCTCCGCATCACTTCCCGCATACGACCAGAGATGTGTGACCAGACCGCCGTAGACCCAGTGACCTTTCATTTGCAGCGCCACAAACGCCGGACCGGCAGAAAAATTGTCTGAGCCGAATCGGTTATCAGGACTTGCGTTTGTGGGAAACTCAAGGTACGGTCCAAAGCCCAGAATCCAATCTCCGACCTTTTCCTTGGGTGAGAAGAATCCCTGAAACTGGATATTCCCAATACCGTACTCACGATCCTGGCCCGCAAGGTAACCGGGCTGATTCAAAATGGGAACAATGGGTCGGGCAATAAAATTCAAGTCGTCATTCAGACCGATCGGAAAAACCGGCTGAACGAGAAGGACATCCTGCGTCCTGTTCCCCTCTGGGCCTGTATTAAGGTACGTATTATACTGAAGTGGCAGACTGATCATATCGGCCACCGGGTTCTGCGCCTTCTGGGCCAAATCAGCCGCACTTTGCTCGGCATGCAAGGTCGGGACCAGAAAGAGAATCGCCCAAACCAGACTTATGCCTGCCCAATACTTTTTCTGGTGTTTCATTTTAATTGCCATTTTCATACCTCATTAATTGTTGGATTTAAATGCTCTGCAATGGTTCGCCGGTGTGTTATTGTCTCACGGCATCAGGAGAGGCACGCGCCTCTCGCCCAATTGGATCGCTGCTGCACCTTTGCGGGAGATGACCGCCAAAGCCATCGCCACCTTGTCTTCGATGGGAGCGGCAGACATGGTTTCTATCGCGAGGACTTGCAGGGCTCCATCTGTGACCTGCACTTGCCCAATCCTCGTGCGATTGTAGAAGTTGGTGTTTCGAGCGAAGAGGACCAGATCTTGCTTGAAGTCAATCTGCGGCAAGGATTCAGCAGGCTGGAAAACACGCCAGACCGCAGCGAATGTCTCTGCATCTGCAATGTAGCCTGTCGCGGCTGCGCGCTGGTCGGCCGGCAAGCTTGACAGGGCATCAACCGGATAGTCGCCCTGCCACGAACTCTTTATCGGGATCGTCTCTGGGTCTTTCTCTGAAGGATCGAGCAGGCCGTCTGTCAATTCCCCGTATAGGAACAAGGGCAGTTCAGAAGCAATCATAAGATCGATGACAGTATTGACACGATGTTCAATCTGGAGAAACTGGATGGCGTGCAACGGGGAAAGCTCATCGGCGATCAACACATGGTACTTCTTGAGAAGTCCGAGTCGATCTGTTTCTTGCGTCAGCCACTCAGCAGCCATTCCCTTTGCTTCGAGGTCCTCCAGAACCTTTGACTGGTGAGCAGCAACGATGCGCTCAATCAACGCCACACGACGATCCCCAATATCAAAGAGTTCAGTCTCATAGTCAACATAGAGAGGCCAGAAGACCTCAGCGTCTTCGTCACTCAACTTCATCACACCATTAATGAGACCGACTTTTCCGTCGAGCAATCCAAGCCGGACGGTATCGATATATTCCTGGAGCGTATCGTTGCGATTGCTCATCTGTGCCCAGCCGATTGGCAACAGAGAAAGACAGGCCAGCAGCAGCATAGTAGCCGTGATTCGAGTTTTCATAAGACGTATCTCCTTGTCTAGAGTTTCATGCGTTGCGGTTTACGGCGCGATGGTTAATGGTTGGGTCATACGAAACTCCAACATCGCGCCAGCGGGGACGACGACGGAGTTGCCCTTTTTCAGAACAGAGACCCCCAATCCAATCGCAGCGCCCTTCCTGGCATCATCGCGGTCACCCACTGCCCCGCCAATCAAGGCCCCCATTCCAGCATTGCGCGCCGTTTTTCGGAACGACCCCTTGCCCGCCTCTGCAAAGTTGGTGGTCATAAGAGGATACATCTTCCCGCCAATATTTATGTCGGTCAGGCTAAGTTCAAGTTTTGATTTACCCACCAAACGACCCGCCTGGCTCGACTTGGTGACCCGACCGTAGAGGGTCAGGCCGGCTGGCGCTGCGACAACGCCACCTGCAGTCACATTCGCTGCGAGCTTGGCCGTGAAACGCCGTCCAGCGGGATCCTTTGAGCTGACCTGATTGGCCATTTGGGCCATGAGCACTGTGCCTGCTGGAATCGTGATTGTCGTGGCCAGGCTCGGTGGCGGCGTAACCTTGACAGGCGCGGGCGCCGGTTTTGGCTTTGGTGGCGTTGCAGGGGCTGCTGTGGCCGGCGCGAAGCTCAGAGCTAAAGCGTTCTCTCGCGGCACCGACAGAACACCGTAGGCGGTCGTGAACCGGATAACTTTGGCATCGCCGCCGGCAAAGCTACCCTGCATCGCAGTGCCGTCCTTTAACTGTAGTGTGTCTGCCCACGCCTGTGACATGAGCGAAAGCGGACACATGAGGACCGCGGCTAATACTAAACAGTAAAATGACCAGGACTGGCTCGAACTTATGACACGTGAGCAAGTCGTTCTACAATCTTGATCCGTTTGGTCTGTCTTCATAACAAACTCCCTTCACTTTCGTAACGTTTCAGTCTTGATTACAGGTGTGGATTCACTTCCGGTCTCATGTAACATCTCCTTCAAGTACGCTCTTTTGTTGGCGTTTTCCCATCTGCTGTCATTTCTATTGGGCCTCCCTCATTGCTTTGCGTATCAGTTCAAACAGAGATTCCTCCTGAAACGGCTTCTGCAAAAAACCAATCGCCCCGGATCGCAGGGCACGGTCTCGGTCTTCCGGTTGGGCATCACCGGTGATAAAAATTATTTTAAATTTACTCCCATACTCCTGCATTTTCTTCAGCAGGGTAAACCCATCCATACCTGGCATACGTAAGTCCAGAATGAGCACGCCTGTCTCAAGATGGACTGGCACAGAGTCCATAAACAGTCGCGATGAAGCGAATGTTTCGATGTGAAAACCCGCTGAATCCAACAGTCTCTCCACCGAGATACGGACATCTGCATCATCGTCAACGCAATAGATTCTGAATACTGATTGCTTCATCATGCCTGAATGCTATCAGTTCTCAAGAATGTGTAAACTGGACCTTAGGCTAGGGTGGACAAAAACGGGTTCCAGGGTGAGGAACGAAGCCGTGGTGTGCTCGGGGTAAGCGATCTTCCGCTGTTTAGTCCAGAGTCTTGTCCTTTGCGGCTAGCGCCTTAATGGCCGCAAAAAGACGCAAAAGACGCAAAACTAGAACAGGGAGATAGCAGATTCTATTCCTAACGCGTTCTTAATTCCTTTCCCTTCTGCGCATTCTACGCCTTTTTGCGGCTAACAAAATTGCCTGCGGCCAAAGGCCGCGCCCTGTAGCAGCCGGTCAACTTGTTGTTTTTTGTGCCTGACTCTATGGGACTGCAATCGTATCTGATTCGCAGTGCTTAAGTTACGTCTTCTGGTCGCTGAACATGATCATGCGAATATCAAGCGGATGTTTCCTGAATTTTAAAGTTAATGGAGGCGTTCCGCGGACTTGTTTTTATTTTTCTTTGCCGCAGATTACGCTGATGTCGATACAGGAACGACGCGACCGGCTTTTGCGTGGGACGCCGTAGATCCCTATTCGGGTGGAAGTGCTGTTTTCTATGGGCTTTCGCCGGTGGTGTAAGTTCGCCTACGCATCAGCGCATAAAGACAAGAACCTTCCATCTGATTGACGCCCAAATCTTAAAGGCTCACCCCTATCCAAATCCAAGCCGTCACCCAAGTCCAAGGCTGGCTCGGCGTTGAAAACGTGTTTTCAGAGCTGAGACAGGTGCAGGACGGTCCCCCAGGGACCGCACGCCCAGCGTGCCTTGACGGCGGCGTACAAACGTGAGGGAAGCCGCGAACTGGCACCTGCCCTTCAAAGCTTCCTGTCAAAAATACCACGCACCCCGTCAAGGGGTTGTTATCGCCGCCTGAATGGGCGGTTCTTCAAAGCGACAGCCATCATAAAAGTGATAAGGACTTTTCTGAAACCACTTAGAGTATTCCGGTGGGAGTTATTCGTTTGCGGGGAGTATGTCTGCTTTTTGGGTCAAACGGACCAGCTCGGCCACGGACTCAACCTGCATCTTCTCCATGATGTGGGCACGGTGGAACTTCACGGTTTTTTCGCTGATATCCAGTGTGCGGGCAATCTGCTTATTCAGCATCCCGGTAATGACCCAGCGCATCACCTCATGTTCACGAGGGGTCAATGCCTGCAAGAGACCCTGGACATTTGCCTTTTCTAATTCACTTTTTCTCATCTGATCACTTTTGGCAATCGCCTTGTCAACCGCGCTTAACAAGTCCTCTTCATCAAAGGGTTTGGGAAGAAAGTCAACCGCGCCTTTCTTCATCGCCTTGACACTCATGGGAATGTCGCCATGGCCCGTAATGAAAACGATCGGAATAGCATGCTCTCTTTTAACAAGCTCTTCCTGCAATTCCAATCCATTTAGTCCTGGCATGCGTATGTCTAATATCAAACAACATGGCCGATTGGGCAGCTTACGCAACAAAAACTCGTCCGCAGAGGCAAACGTTTCAAAGTCAAGCTCTACAGAGTCAATTAAACGGCTCAAGGCCAAACGTACATCCGGATCGTCATCCACAATGAATATGAGTGGTGGTTTTTCCATCATGTTTTTTCTTCCCTCTTTACAGGTAACACAACATTAAAGATTGCCCCTCCATCAGGGTTGTTTTCCGCCCAAATACGACCGCCATGTGCTTGAATAATAGTCCTGTTGATGGCAAGGCCCATGCCCATTCCTTCTTTTTTGGTCGTCACAAAGGGATTAAACACGTCATTGATGATAGACTCATCAATGCCGCATCCGGTATCTTTTACGGAAAAGTGTATTTCTGTTTCGTTTTCATGTCTTGTTGTAATGACGACGTGTCTATTGTCCTTGCTGGTGTCTGAAAAAGAGTCCAAGGCATTCAGAATAAGATTGAGGAAAACCTGCTGCAATTGAGTCCTATCTCCCCAAACAGGAGGTAGCGTCTCGTCAAAGTGCCTTTCTACATGTACATTTTCAGTCACAGCATTGCTATGAGAGAAGATAAGCACGTCCTCAACCAACTCACTAAC
>JASJGV010000446.1:0-16968 GCA_033791325.1 Desulfobacterales bacterium
GCCATGGTGAAACGGGTTATTTCCGGTATCGATTTTGAAGACACGCTGATGGGTGTGGATCTTATTAAGGAGATCGGCATCGGCGGCCACTTTTTATCTGAAAGACATACTCTCGATCATTTAAGAAGTGAACAAGTCCAGTCCACGGTCATCGATCGACGTGTACGGGAGGAATGGGTGGCTTTGGGTTCAAAGAGCATCATTCAATCAGCCAACGAAAAAGCGGCAGAATTGATAAGGACGCACAAACCTGATCCGCTGCCCGAAGACATGGCCAAAGAGCTCAAGCGAATTGTAAAGAGTGCCGAACAGAAAAAATGAGTGTATTCCCATAGCGACTCGATTTGTCTTTCTGCGAAGTTTTTCAATATGGATCAGTCTGTGAATTGGAAACCCAAACGATGATATCACGTGACTTGGGTTATGTGGAAAAAGGGAGGAAGCTTGGAAAAAAATATTTATACACGTATGGGTGATGGAGAACGTGTCGCGATGTCACCTGAGGAAATCAGAGAAGATCTGTTGGCCGGGACGAATGATGCCGCAGATCGTGCCAATATTCCAGTGCTGACCCCAGACGATCTGGAACACCTTTTTGACATCTTTGCCGAACCTTCCAAGGTTGTCAGCGTCCGTCCGGGAGAAGAGGTTATTGTAACCGACGATGCCGTTGCCACTCTTTTCTATCTGGACCAGGAAAACTGCGGTCAGGGGCTGCCATTGAGCCGGGTGCAGTCTATTCTGGCCTATGAGCGTGCCTGTTGTGCAGATACCCTTTCCACCGGGCATGTTGATTACACCTTCAAGCAGGTCAAACCGATCGTCAATTTCGAAAAACAGGAATATTATAACACTTCCTTGATGACCACGGCGCCCTTTTTTTATGGTTCACAACCGAACATGGGGAGCTATTTTCGCCCTGACGGACCCTATCCCAATCCTGCAGACCTTTTTCCAGTCGGAAAAATTAGAGAAGCTCTGGATGCGCAAGAGGAAGCCGCCGCACAGTTAACAAGAGACCTGGTCTATGTCAGCAAACAAATGTACGAGGTGGGTTGTGAAGGTATCAATTTTGATACTGCCGCTTCGGCGGGTGATGCCGACTTTTTTGCGACGCTTACAGCTGTGTCTGAATTGAAAAAAAAGACCCGGCATATGGCCATCGAGGTGGGCATGTCGTCGGAGTTTGTTATGGGGATGCATGGTGAAATGACTTTCGACGGGAAGCTTCTGGCCGGAATGTATCCACACCAGCAGGTAAAGGTCGTAGAAGCGGCGGGTGCGGATATTTTTGGTCCTGCCATCAATGTCAGCGTTGGTGAATCCACACCCTGGAACCTGGCCAGGGCGGTTACCTTTGTCAAAGAGTGCGTTGCCGTTGCCAATATTCCTGTTCACCCCAATGTGGGCATGGGCGTCTGTGGTGTTCCCATGTTCGAGGTGCCACCCATCGATGCGGTAACGAGAACCTCCAAGGCGCTGGTCCTGATCGGCAAAGCGGACGGATTGTAGGTGGGGACAGGCGATATATTCGGTATGCCCACAGCACATATTATGGCATCGGCCATGGGCGGAATCCGGACTGCTGGAGATCTGGTAGCCTGGATGCAAATGAGCCGCAGAATGAAGATTAACGAAGCCAAAGCATATGTCGCTGAAAAACTTGGGATTGATGTAATAGACCTCACCAATGAAGAAGTCATGCGTCAGGTACGGGAAGATCTGGATATCGGGATTATTACATCCGTTGCCGGTAGCGCCAAGGGAATCGCGGCCAAATGGAATATAGCCGAGCTCCTGGACATACAGATCAATTCGGTCAACTTGTTTAAGGAAAAATTGCGTTTGTAGGATTCAAAAATGGGATAAGTTGGAAGCTTTCATAAGTCCCGTAAGTGGAAACTTACCTTGGTTAACAAGGTACTATCCTGGCGACTAAATAGCTAATTCCCGTCATGCCGGACTTGATCCGGCATCCAGTATCTTTCTGGATTCCCGCTTTCGCGGGAATGACAACCGTGGAGTATTTAACCGCCGAATTACTATTTAAGAATAATCACGAAAACAGGGACGAAGTATCCGTCCAGGATAAATAAGGAAAGCACGAAAGTTTTTCTATATTTTTTCGTGATTTCTCCCTTCCGTGTTTTCGTGATAAAAGATTTTTCTCTTTTCCCGTTTTTTCAGATTAGGCCTATATTCTCAGTGAGGAAGGATTAAAACTTTAATGGACGATGTGACGAGCAGTGACCCAAGGATCAAGCCGGTTATCGTCAAACCGGAGATGAAAATACAAACCTTAACCCGGAAGGACTTGGACCAGCTTCACCAGGCAACGCTGACCGTTCTTGCTGAAACGGGTGTGAGGTTTCCATCACGAAGAGCCCTGGATATTTTTGCAGCGGCAGGTGCACAGGTTGATTTCAAACGTGAAATTGTAAAAATACCGCCGGAAATCCTCCTGGCATCTATTGACAAGGTACCCGGGAACATCACCATGGGGTCCCGGGGATCTATAGATCTCGATGCCGTGCTTGATGGAACAAAAACTTTCTGCGGTACCGCGGGTACCGGTACCACCATGGTCGATCACGAAACCGGTATGCAGCGCCCTTCAACCAAGAAAGATGCCGCTATGATGGCTCGCGTGGCAGATTACCTGCCATCCATAGGGTTTTACTGGCCCATGGTGGCGCCACAGGATAAACCACTCGAGGTGCAGGCACTTCACGAATTGGAGGCAGCCTTCAGTAACACGGAAAAACATGTGATCAGCGCCAGTTGTATTGATATAAAAACAGCACGATCTGCGGTTCGCATGGCGGGAGTCGTGGCTGGGAACACAGAAAATCTCAAAACCCGTTCGCCCCTGTCGCTGATCGTCAGCCCCATCTCTCCTCTAAACAACGATGAGGGCGCTTTGGAGGCGGCGCTGGTGTTTGCCGAAGCAGGGTTGCCGGTAGGATTCGCGACCATGCCGGTCATGGGGTCAACCGGTCCGGCCTCCATAGCCGGTACAATCGTGCTTGGCAACGCCGAAATTTTGAGCGCCATCTGCCTGCTTCAGCTGTCATTTCCCGGTACACCCGTTACATACCCGTTTTTTTCAGGTGTGATGAACCCGCATACCGGGGGGTGTGCGGTCACTACAAAAAATCAGTTTCTTTTTTATGCAGCCACGATCCAGTTGGGGCATTACTATAATATCCCGGTGATGTCTACGTTCGGCGGAACAGATCTTTGTGAACCGGATTGCTGGCAAGTGGGCAAAGATGAGGCCGTGGATGCATTTTATATCTGTGCCGCCGGTCCCGACATGCTTCCCTGCCTCGGTATGATGGAAACGTACACGCGGCTGCAACCGGAAAAGCTGATCCTTGATCATGATATTGTCCAGTCCATTCATTGCATGACAGAAGGGATTCAAGTCGATGTGAATACATTGGCCATTGATGAAATAGCAACAGTAGGTCCTTGCGGGCATTTTCTCAGCACCGATTACACCATTGAGAAAATACGCGGCTTGTGGAATCCGGGTATTTCTCATCAATGGGATCCACGGCATGATCGCTTTCTTGACTCAATGGAAGCCGCGAGAAACGAACTGGAGCGGATATTGGCAAATCATCAATCAAGCCCACTGGAAGAAGTGCAAGCGAAGGAAATAAAAAAAATAATTCAATCAGCCGAAAAAAAACTTTAAAATTTGCTTATTTCCTGCTGATTGCAGAGCGGGTCATAATCAAATTAGATTGTTATACAAAAGATCATTAATTAAGGCGACGCAGTCGCATTCTATAAAATCGTCCATACGATTTTATGTGGGGAGGAGTTAAGTATGCAGACCGGTGATAAAACGAGAGCGATGTTTAAACGTGCAAAGGCATGTATGCCCTCAGGAGTGACATCCAACTATCGCTATTGGGGCGATGACAAATCAATGGTTCTAAAGCGGGGTGAGGGGGCTTACATATGGGATCAGGATGATAAAAAATACCTGGACTATCGAATGGGTTTCGGACCGGTCATTCTGGGGCATGCTTTTCCTGCCGTTCTTGACGCAATCAAAGAGGCCTTGAATATGGGCAATGTTTTTGCCTTGACCCATGAATATGAAATAAAAGCGGCTGAAAAAATAAAAGCCCTTACGGGTGTCGATCTGGTTCGATATGCGAACTCCGGGACGGAAGCAACTATGCACGCCATCCGTATCGCCCGTGCTTATACCGGCCGGGATAAAATAGTGAAGTTCGAAGGTCAGTATCACGGATTTCATGACCAGGTGCTGTGGAGCACATTTCCACCCCTGGCTTCTGTGGGTTATCGCAATGCACCCATCAAGGTTTGCCAGGGTTCCGGTGTCCTTCCATCGTCCGCCCAGACGGTTGTATTGGCGCCCTTTAATGATGAGGAGCTGTTGGAAAAAAAGGTCAAGGAAAACTGGGGTGACATTGCCTGTATTATCATGGAACCCATCATGGGTAACTGTGCTTCTGTGATGCCACGCAAGGGGTATCTGGAATTTGTGCGAAATCTGTGTGACCAGTATGGTATCGTTCTTATCTTTGACGAGGTCAAAACCGGTTTTCGGGTGGCCAAGGGAGGGGCTCAGGAATACTTCAACGTTCGTGCGGACATGGCGACCTACGCCAAAGCCCTGGGAAACGGTTTTCCCATAGCCGCCATAGGCGGGACAAAGGAAGTGATGGGTGATATTGGATTTCTCAAAATCCCCCATGGCGGAACCTATTCCGGTAATGCCGTGGCCACGGCAGCAGCCTGTGCCACCCTTGATGAAATCGAAGCCGGTGCCTTGGACAAGGTGTCCGCCCACGGAAAGCGTCTGATTCAGGGGATCACCAGGATACTCAGAGACAGGGGTCTGCCGGGTTTTGTCCAGGGCCCTGAGACCATGCCCGCCATGGTTATAACGGAGGCGGATGCGGTCTTTGATTATCGTGATGTGGCCGCAAGCGACCATGCTATCTATGAGCAGATCATCTGGAAGCTGCTTGAAAAGGGTGTCATGCCCGATACCGGTGTGCATGAGCCATGGTTTATTTCTGCCTCGCATACGGATGCGGATGCAGATTTTGCCATCGGAGCTTTTGACGAGGCAGTCAAGGAAGTGATGTGTTAAGTCCGGGTGAGCCGCGAACCGAAACACCAAGCATATTCCCCGTGGGTTCTGCCGTGCTTCGCATGCCGCGAGGTTCTTCAATGTCATAAATATATTGATTTATAAAGCCATTCATGGAATTTATTAAATTACCAGACAATCTTATTTCCATGGAAATATCCATGTCACATTTGTAGAAATTTTACATGGGTTCATAACATCTATCCTCGGAACAGTTGTTTACAATGAAAACACCAAGATCGAAAGGAGAGTATGAACATGAAAAAGAATTGTTTATTCAACACAACTATCGTCCTTTTTATTCTTTTATTTTTCTCCATGGGGATTTTTACAGATGCATCTGCGGCCGGCAAGTACAAGGATTATCCAGTACCGCAGTCTTGCATGGATGCGGTCAGAAAAGAGGGCAGCAAGCTGTATATCTATGACTGGGCCGAGTGGTGGCCGGATGCACTCTTTGAAAATTTTTCTAAGGAATTCGGAATCAAGGTTGTCCGGGATCACTATGCCGATACCGAAGAAATGGTAACCAAGCTCAAACTCAATCCCAACACACCCTATGATCTTATTCTTGGGTCTGGGCCCGCCGACGCTGTCCGGCTGCATGAGATGGGTCTGCTAAAGGAACTGACACACGCCTGGTTGCCCAACGTGAGCGCCTATTTGAAAGATGAATACAAGACCCTGCCCTTTGATCCGGGCAATAAATTTCAACTGGTGGACTCCATTTTTTTCACCACCTATACTTACAATGCCAAACATGTCGATGAAAGCGACCCTCTGGTGGGATCGTGGGGGCTCCTTTTCGAAAGTGACAAGTACAATGGCAAGATGACCATGATCGACAATGCACAGGAAAGCCTGGGTGCGGCCCTGAAATATCTGGGATACTCCTGGAACAGCGATAACGAAAAGGAACTCATGGAAGCCAAGGCCTTGCTGATGGCTCAAAAACCAAGACTGGCAGCCTACGACTCCTGGCCCAGCCGTCTACTCAAGGATGAGGAGGTCTATGTTTCCCACCTGTGGATCGGTGACAGCTGGTGGCTTTCCCGGGAAAAACCTGAAATCAAGGGTGTCATGCCCAAGGAAGGCACCTATTATGCCGGCAATACCGATTTCATTCCCAAGGGCTCCAAGCATACAGCGGCGGCCCATCTCTTTCTCAACTATCTTTTCCGTACGGAAGTCAACGTAATGCTGATCGAATGGATCGGGTATCCGCCGGTGCACAAGCACACCATGGAATTCATGTCCGACGAGATGAAGGCCTGGCCCGGCTTTATCATCGATAAGGCATACGAGCGCAAGTGTGATACCTTTGACGACAGACTGGTCAAGGGAAAAGGCAAGGAGCTGCGTGACAAGATCTGGGAAGATATAAAGAAATAATCCCCAGAATTTGAAAGACAGACAAACACGAAAGCACGAATGAAAGAATACAAGCCATTCGTGCTTTCGTGATAAACGCTTTCCAATTGTGTTCAAACGGGGAGTTATCTATGCAAGCGTCGGGTGATATCTCAGGGTCCAAGTCCCAGGCCGAGAAAAGGGCAAAGCGCAAACTGGCCCTGGAACTCACGACCTATTTAAGTCCCATCATCATCATTGTGGTCGTCTTTGTTTTTGCCCCCCTGGCCATTATCCTGTTTTTCAGCTTTTTGAAATCAGGGCCCTACGGCCAGATCGTCTACGCCTTTACATTTGAAAACGTGGGCGCCATTTTAGGCGGCGGATATGGCAAGGTTTTTCTGAAGTCGGTCTACCTGGCCGTTCAGACCAACCTGCTATGTATTCTGTTTGGATACCCCATCGCGTATTACATCACCCGGTTCGGGGGGAAATGGAAAACATTGTGGATATTCCTGATCATCGTGCCTTCATGGTCCTCCTATCTCATACGGCTGTATGCGCTTAAAACCCTGGTGGGCACCAAGGGGACCATCAACACCTTGCTGATGAACCTGGGTATTATTTCCGAACCCATTCAAATTCTCTACACCCAATTTGCTGTCATCATGGCACTGGTATTTGCCTGGCTGCCATTCATGATCCTGCCCATTTATGCCGCCCTGGACGGTCTTGACCGTTCGGTTCTGGAAGCGGCCACAGATCTTGGTGCCACACCGTTTCGAAGATTTTTCCGGGTCACTCTGCCATTGACACGCGGTGGGCTGCTGGCCGGATCTATTCTGGTCTTTATTCCCACCGTCGGTGAATGGCTGGTTCCACACATTTTCGGCGGCTCCAAAATCATGATGGCCGGATCACTGGTGGCGCACAAATTCACGGCCGTGGGTAATATCCCCCAGGGTTCCAGTCTGGCCATCATGCTGGCGGCGACACTGGTCCTGATCCTCTACCTCACCATTAAATGGGGCGGGAGAGAGGCGCTGGAGAAGGCCCTGTGAAGAAAAAAAGAATCGCATCAAAAATACTGGGGGCGCTGAGTGTTTTGACCCTGACTTTCCTCTGGGCGCCGGTCATCCTGATTATCGTATACTCTTTTTCCAACAGCAAATACGGTTCGTCCTGGGAAGGGTTTACCTTCAAGTGGTATCTGAAGCTGTTCACCAACGAACAGGTCAGGGACGCTCTGATGCGCAGCCTGATCATTGCCGGAGTAACCGTAGTTGTTTCCACCTTGATCGGAACCATAACGGCCTACGGGCTCTACAAACTCAATTTCAGGGGCAAGCAATTCCTGCGTACCTCTATCCTGCTGCCCATCGTGTTTCCTTCGGTGGTCACCGGAAGTGCTCTGCTGGTATTTTTTACGCGTCTGATCCATATCCCCCTTGGGTTTCCCAGCATCATTATCGCGCACATCGTATTCTGCTCACCCCTGGCAGTGTTTATCATTCTGGGGCGCATGCAGCGTTTTGACTGGTCCTGGGAGGAGGCCGCCCTGGACCTGGGAGCCACCCCTTTTCGAACATTTATGCGGGTTACAGGACCGCAGCTCATGCCTGCCATTATGGCCTCGGCCATGTTGATTTTCCCCTGGTCATTCGATGATTTTGTGATCACTTATTTTGTGGCCGGCGTTGGCAGTACCACCCTGCCCATATATGTTTTTTCACAACTGCGTTTTGGTTCGACACCGGTGATCAACACCATCGGCACCCTTTTTGTGGCCGTGACAATGCTCGGTATTCTGCTTGTCTATTTAGTGCAGAAGAAAACCAAAACGAGTGGTTGAGCAGTACTCGCGATGCAAGATACAGAAGGATTGAAAGATGAAAGTACCAGATAAAGGTGTTACGAAAACCGACTCGGGAATTTGTTTAGAAGTCAGAGATGTTGTCAAACGCTTTGGTAAATTAACGGCGGTTGATCATGTCAACTTGCAAATCAGAGATGGTGAGATATTTTCCTTTCTGGGCCCCAGTGGTTGTGGCAAATCAACCTTGTTGCGGGTTGTGGCCGGTCTGGAAAACCAGGATCAGGGGGATGTGCTCATCTCCGGCCAAAATGTCAACGAATTGCCGCCATACAAAAGAGATTGTAATACTGTTTTCCAGAATCATGCTCTCTTTCCCCACATGACAGTGGCCGAAAATATCGGCTTTGGTCTGGTGGAGAGAAGACTTTCCAAGAGTGAAATCAAGAAAAAAGTAGCCGACAAAATAGAGCTTGTTACGTTGGGTGGCATGGAGGACCGGCGTCCGGATCAGTTGAGTGGTGGACAACGGCAGCGTGTTGCCCTGGCAAGGGCACTGATTTTAGAACCTGCGGTTCTCCTTCTGGATGAGCCGCTGGCTGCATTGGACAGGAAATTGAGAAAAGAAATGCAGATTGAATTGAAGCGAATTCAACGGGAAGTGGGTACGACCTTCCTGAATGTAACGCACGATCAAAAAGAGGCTCTGAGCGTGTCTGACAGAATCGGTATTATGAATGAAGGTGCTTTCCTGCAGATCGGAACACCGGATGAGATTTATGAAAAACCCGGTTCAATTTTTGTCGCTTCTTTCATGGGCGCTACAAATATTTTTTCCGGAAAGGTGGTTTCCCAGAAGGGTGGCAACATTGAACTTGAGACATCGGAGGGGCTGAAGATATTTGCCCCTGAGCCGGGAAATAGTTCCCGCGATCCGATCGTAGGGGTTTCCATTCATCCGGAGCTCATACGTCTTGAGCCGGAAACATCAGAGGAGTCGTCATCCGATCCCACCAGTCAAACCACATTTCATGGAAAAATAAATGAGGTGTTCTACCAGGGAGATTTCAGCGAGTTTACGGTTGCCCTTAAGGAAGCAGACATGTTGTTGACGGTTCATCTGACCCGGGGCAAGGGATATCGACTGCTACTGCCTGAAGGCCAGGACGTCATCGTATGCTGGGATTGCGGCAGCAACAATATCTTGAGAGGCTGAAAAGTATGGTAAGGAAGCGGGAGATACCCCAATGAAAAACGCGCAGAAATACAAGAACTATGTGCCATACCCATTTTGGGCCATGGATCAGGAGTTCTTTTTTAAATACGCAAATGAGATACAAGGGGATTATCGCGTTCTCCTGAACTATTATCCCTTCAAATGGGCTTATGTGCCACCCCATGACAGTAGCAGTGCAGTAGAATTCCTTCACGATATCGGCATGGATGACGGCAAGGTCAACGCTGAAGCCGTAGCCGCTAAATTTGAAAATATGATTTCTTTGGATAAATTGAAACAGCAGGGGGTTGTCCAATGGGGTGGTGACATATTAGATGGCGTTCCACCCCCGGGCTTCAGGATGATCCCTGAATGGGAACCCATGGCTGGTGTGCTGTTCAATTGGCCAACATTATTCCCGCCCTTATGGGATATGTTCAAACAGATGATTGATGCTTTGGATCATGTCACCATCTTTCTTAGAATCGGCACGGGCTATTTTGGGGCTGCCGTATTGGCGTGGCTGGAAGCACACGGCACCGATCTTACGAAAATCCGTCCCATTCCGGGCCCTATGGGTGATAGCTGGGCCAGGGACTACTCACCGCTCTATGGTGTCAATATCTACAGCGGCGAACCGATTGCCCACAAGTTTGCGTTTGCTGCTTTCTGGCCTGAATATCGAAATCAGAATCGATCCATTGTCGAAATAGACGATCAGTTCACATGGAAAGAGGGTTTTCAGATCTATCGTTCAGAAATTATGCTGGATGGCGGAGCCATTTTAACCGACGGTCATGGCACTTATGTTATAACCAGAAGGATCTTGAGCGACAACCAGGGCATTCCGAATCTCTATGCCAAGCTCGAGGTCTGGCTGGGGGCCAGTCGCATTATCGTTGTGGATGAGGAACCTGACGACCTCCTTGGCCACATTAACCACTTTAAATTTATAAGTCCGACAAAGATCATTGTGGGTCGACCAGACAAAACCGGCACAAAATTATACCATTATCTGGATAATCTCAGCAAATTGTTTCAAAAAAAGGGTTACGACGTTATTCATATACCCTGCCCGGAAGGATTTGATCATCGGCTTCCAGGTGGCGATTACACGCATACTGCACTTTATGCCAACAGCCTAATGATGAATCAACGTATTTTGGTAACCGTATTTGATGGGGAAGGGTTGGAAAAGTACAATGAAGAAGCCCTGGCAGTCTATCAAAAAGCCCTGCCTGATTATGCGATAATACCTATAGAGGCCACGATTCAGACAAATGCCGGCGGTGCAATAAACTGCAGCAGTAAGGAGATCCCGGATGTGTCACAGTACTGACATGCCTTACAAGAGAGTGTGCTCCGATATCTACTAAGAGGAAACCATGTCTGCCATAACTATTGCCGCAACACAAATGAAATGCACCTCAAACAGGGATAAGAATATTGCCGTCGCCGAAGGGCTGGTAAAATCTGCAGCTGCCAAAGGGGCCAAAATCATTTTGTTGCAGGAGCTATTCGAGACACGCTATTTCTGCCAGACCGAAAATCAGGAGCACTTTCAGTTGGCAACCGAGCTGAAGAAGAATCCGGCTGTGAACCATTTTTCTCAGCTGGCTAAAGAACTCGAGGTTGTATTGCCTGTCAGTTTTTTTGAAAAGAAGAACCAGGCCTATTATAATACGGTGGCCGTTATTGATGCAGACGGCAGTATTCTCGGCAGATACAGAAAAACCCATATTCCTGATGGCCCGGGTTATGAGGAAAAGTATTACTTTAATCCCGGCAACACGGGATTTCGTGTCTGGGAAACCCGTTTTGCAAACATTGGCATCGGTATTTGCTGGGACCAGTGGTTTCCGGAAGCTGCCCGCAGCATGGTATTGCAGGGGGCTGAAATTCTATTTTTTCCCACCGCCATTGGATCAGACCCCTCGGATCCAATGGTAGATAGCAGGGATGCCTGGCAGATATGTATGCGCGGTCATGCCGCCGCCAATTTTACCCCGGTTGTCGCATCCAACCGCATCGGCACCGAAACCAGCGGGGCTTCCAGTGTCACTTTTTACGGGTCATCGTTTATTGCCGGTAGCATGGGACAGCTTCTGGCAGAAAGCGACCGGCAAACACAAACAGCTATCACTGCTGAACTGGACCTGGAAGAGATCAACTCTTGCAGGAGTGCATGGGGCTTTTTCCGGGACAGACGGCCGGATATGTACCAGATGTTAATGACCCTAGATGGGGAAGAGCGCGATAGCTAACCAATCGCTCACACTATTACATGGGATATCTTCCAATATTCCATGTGGAGGGCTGCATGACGGAACATGAAGAAATTGAATATCATGAAATACTTATCACTATGCTGGAGACCATCTGGGGGGAAGGCTTTCTTTCACCGGGAGGTGCCGAAGAAGTAGCACTTTTGTTGGCGGGAGAAGATATTAAAGATAAAAATGTCATTGATATTGGTTGCGGCATAGGCGGGATTGATGTGTTACTGGCGCGGGATTACGGTGCTGGCAGTGTCGTCGGAGTTGATATCGAACAGCCCGTTCTCGATCACTCCATTGCCCGTGCAGAAACCGAAGGCCTCTCTGACAAGATCACTTATCAGTTGGTTGAACCCGGACCGCTTCCATTCGAGCCGGCTAGCTTCGATGTGGTATTCAGCAAAGATGCCATGATTCACATTCCTGACAAGGAATCCCTGTTTGATGATGTGTATCGGATTCTTAAACCGGGAGGCCTGTTCGTTGCCAGCGATTGGATGAGGCGTGACGAAAACCCACCTTCGCCTGAAATGGTGCATTACATAAAGTGTGAAGGTCTGAGTTATGGTATGGGCTCCCCGGAGCGCTATGATAATTCTCTTGCAAAGGCTGGATTTATCGATATCAAGCTGCGCGATCGCAATGCCTGGTATCGTGTGATTTCAAGAGAGGAGTATCAACAGATGAAGGGGCCTCTGTACTCTCAAATGGAAACCACATTGGGACGTGAAAATGCTGATCGCTATGTGGAAGTTTGGCGCAGCATGAATGTGGTCATCGAAAGTGGAGAACTTCGACCCGGCCACCTGAGAGCGATAAAGCCGGATAGATAAGGATGAACCGAAACAGCGAGTGCATTCCCCATCGGTTCTGCTGTTCGGCAGTGCTTCGCATGTTGCGGGGTTCTTCAATACTTCAGTTGCGCGGCAAAAGGAGCTGTGTATATGAAAGAATGGGTGTTACCGACAATGGGCACTTTTATATGTTGGGGGTTGTGGAGTTTTATTCCGAAAATTACAACCCGATATATCGACCCGAAGAGTGCCGTAATTTATGAGGTGATCGGGGGTATTTTTCTTTCATTGGTGGTTTTGTATTTTTTGAATTTTCGGCTGGAGACGCATCCAAAAGGCATCTTGCTGGCTGTTACAGCGGGGTTGGTTGGTTTTGTCGGTGCGTTGTGCTTTCTCTTTGCCGTATCAAAAGGGCCTGTCTCTATCATCGCACCCCTATCGGCTTTATACCCCATTTTAAGTGTCATCTTAGCAATGGTTTTTTTAAACGAAGCCGTAACCGTCAAGCAGGGGATCGGGATTCTTTTTGCTGTCGTGGCGGTTATACTTGTATCCACTTAACAAAAGAAATAATCGCGTGATCAATGTCCACATTGCTTAGCGCTAAGAAAAGGAGAATCCATGAAATTTATACGTGTGAACATGACGGACAAATCCATACAAATTGAAGACGTTCCTCCAGAGTATCAAATGCTAGGTGGCCGGGGATTGACGTCTTTGATGATCAACAAAAATGTCTCCCCCACTTGTGATCCGCTTGGGGAGGAAAACAAACTGATTTTTTCTCCCGGTTATTTAAGCGGAACGGTTCTGGTCAATTCAAGCCGTTTGTCTATCGGCGCAAAGAGCCCCCTGACCGGCGGGATCAAAGAAAGCAATGTCGGCGGGACCGTGGCCGCAGATCTCGCTCACTTGGGGATTACTGCCATTATTGTAGAGGGAAAACCCTCCAGGGATGCCTGCTATCTGCTCAAAATCGATGCCGATGGTAGCGCAGAGCTCCTGGATGGCAGCGCCTATAGAGAGCTGAGGACCTATGAACTGGTAAGGCAGCTGAAAGAAGTCCATGGTGAAGAAAAAAGCATCACCTGTATCGGTCCAGCCGGGGAGTTTTTATTGAGCGCGGCATCTATCCAGACTACTGACACAGACGGACGCCCCTGTAGAGCAGCCGGTCGTGGCGGTCTGGGCGCGGTAATGGGTTCAAAAGGTCTGAAGGCTGTTATCGTAGACAGGGGCGGGAAGGCGACCGATGCTCTCGTGGATGCCGATACCTTTAAGGCATCCGCCAAAGTGTATGCCAAAGCTGTCCGGGAAGATGATTTTACACCAGCCCTGGCCGAATTTGGATCCGCTGTGCTGGTCGCACCCATTAATGCTGTTGGCGGTTTTCCCACCCGCAATGCACGGGATGGTCAATTCGATGAAGTGGAAAAAATAACCGGAGAAACCATGGCTGAGGTCATCAAGAAACGTGGTGGTAAAAACGCTCACATGGGTTGCGCCCAGTGCATTATCCGTTGTTCAAATGATTATGTCGATGAAGATGGCGAATTCGTAACCTCTTCACTGGAGTATGAGACCATCTGGTCCATGGGTGGTATGCTGGGCAACAGCGATCTGGACTCGATTGCCAAGCTGGATTTCCTGTGTGACGACATCGGGCTGGACACCATCAGCACGGGGGTTGCTGTCGGCGTTGCCATGGATGCTGGGTACAAACCCTTCGGGGATGCCCAGGCGGCCATCGAGATGGTGGAAGCGGTGGCGAAGGGAACCGAATTGGGTCTGATTATCGGTAATGGCCCGGCAGCAGTCGGTAAGCATTTCAATCATGATCGGGTGCCGGTGGTCAAAAATCAGAGTATCGCAGCCTATGACCCCAGGGCTATTCAGGGTATGGCGGTTACTTATGCCACGACACCCATGGGTGGAGACCATACCGCCGGGTGGATAGTGGATCAGAACCTGGAAGAGTTTGGCGGTACACTGGATCGTTTTTCGGCCAAAGGGCAGGTTGAGGCATCCAGAGACGCCCAGATTCACATGGCGGCTGTAGACACTGTCGGTATTTGTGATTTTGCCCAGAGCGGTTTCGGGGCAGGTCTGGGCAATGTCTGCAAAATGGTGTCTGCAAAATCGGGTAAACCCTTCAGTGAGGAAGACTGGACTTCGTTGGGTCTACGTATTCTGAAGGCCGAGAGGGAATTTAATCGCAATGCCGGCTTTACCAGTAAGGATGACAGGCTGCCGAAGATGTTTTATGAGGAACCACTACCGCCTCACAACAAGGTCGTGATTATCAGTGATGAAGACATGGATCGGACGTTTGATTTTTAAAAAATGAAAATTCAAGTCAGATTATACGGAACCCTGGGGAGTCATCTTCCCGACCATAATCGTCTTACGGGCATTGTTGTTGAAATCCCGAAAGGCTCGAATGTCGGAGACCTGATCGATCACCTGGCTGTTTCCAGGAAAAAAGTGGGTATTATTTCCATAGACGGCACCCTGGTAAAAGAGTCTAAAACCTTGTTTTCGGATAATTTTGTGCGCATGTATCAACCCATATCCGGGGGATGATCAAAAAATAAGGATCATTGAACACCCCCGCCCATAAGACATGGGCGCTCACCCGTTTGTAACAGAACCCGCCTAGGCGACCCACCTATCCTGAAAATGAACTCACATACAATATGTAGTGTTGAATAGGGTGTTGACGCACAATCTATGTTTTGGCATACTCGATTTCAATTCAAAAAAATCAGGCGCTCATCTTTTATTTCAGAAAGGTAAACATGAAACAATCCTGCGATTATCATCCGACGAGAACGGCTCACTGGTTTTGTCCGCAATGCGATGCAAACATGTGTCCGGATTGTGTAGTGGCACGCGATATGGGAGAATATCATAAGGGAGAACTGCTTTACTTCTGCCCCAAATGCAATCGTTCTGTGGAATGGAGCGGCGTTGAGAATATCATTGACCCATTCTGGAAACATCTCCCTAAAATATTTGCCTATCCATTCTCTTCCATTTACCCCATAGCCTTGATCATATCCTCGTCCATTCTGCTTTCTTTGTTTATGGGACCTGGTTTTTTTAATTTATTGATTCGGAGTGTCTTGTTTCTGGTTGTACTCAAATATTCTTTTGAAGCCTTAAAATCAACGGCAGGCGGTGATTTAAGACCCCCCGGGATAAATTCAAGAACAATCTCGAATGACATTTCTCAGGTAGTGAAACAGTATGTTCTTTTTTATCTTATTTTCCTGGCAGCTGGATGGATTTATGTGTCCGTATCTCCATTTCTGAGCGGGGTGTTTAGACTGGTCGCACTATTTTTCGCACCAGCCATGGTCATTCTTCTGGCCACAACAAGCAGCCTGTTCCATGCCTTGAATCCACTGATCTTTGTTCGCTTAACTATTCGAATTGGATGGGGCTACGTGGTGATGTACTTATTTTTACTGCTGTTGGGTGGCGCACCTTCGGTGGCTGCGCATTTAATTTTCAAATGGCTCCCTCCAGGCCTGCATGTGTTTTTAATAAGCATGGCAACAAGCTACTACACGGTGATATCTTATCATCTGATGGGGTATGTTATCCTTCAGTATCATGAGGACGTTGGATATAAAATTGAGCAGGAGGACTTTAAAGACCAGGCATCGGATAAAGCAGAGCCTGTCCGGACAGATGCAGGCGCCATAATATTAAAAGAAATAAGCCCGCTGATTCAGGAAGGGAAGTATGATGATGCCACCGCAGTGATTAAAGAAAGAACCTCTATTTCCGGAATCGAGAATCTCGAATTGTCAGAGCGTTATTATTCATTGCTGAAGATGACCGATCAAACATCGGAAATGAGTGACTACGGAATTAAGCATCTGGATCTGGTTATAAAGGCCAACCAGAAAAAGAAGGCTTTTGATATTTGTTCTGAGTGTACGAAGGTTGATAAAGACTTTCTTCCGACGGCAGCCTCTCTTTTCAAAATTGGAGATTGGCTGAATGAAACCGGAAAATTTAAAGAGGCTGTCAGGACTTTCAACCGCCTGATCAAAGCATATCCTGATAACGCATTGGTGCCGAAGTCTTATTTTCGTGCTGCCCAGATATTTAATGATCGAATGATGAATCCTGAGAAGGCGACTAAAATATTAAACGGGTTGAGAAAAAAATACCCCGGGCATGAAATCGTACCTAAGATTGAAAATTATCTCGCCGGTATGAGGTAAAACTGTTTGAGAAACAGCTGCAACTTCAAAAATGCGCCTACATTTATTCCGTTATTAAAAACCTGGTCTTGTTTGGGCCAGGTCAGAGACATTTGGCTATGCCGCAATGAACCCGAGAAAGAATCCAGGAGTCATATGAAA
>JASJGV010000447.1:0-3987 GCA_033791325.1 Desulfobacterales bacterium
TCAATTTTGTGTTGACTATGATGGGCGTATTCCTTTGCCCAGGCGGCATGTGAACCGGTAAAGAACGGTTCTATGAGTGTGATGGTTTTTGGCACGATATTCCCAAGGTTATTCTCATTGTGGGTAGAGGACAAAGAAATGGTTATTTCAACTGACTGTCTTTGCTGCCCCGTCGATTGATGCCAGCCTGGGTTGTCTGCTTTTTTTCGTGTTCTGCCTGACAGCTGACACATAGGCGGACGCCGGGGATGGCTTTCCGCCGGGCTTCTGGGATAGGGCTATCACATTCCGCACAGTGGCTCGAACCACCGCCTTCAGGCAATTGACTCCTGGCCAGCTTTACGGCGTCATTGACACTGGCGTCTATCTGCTCCTGCACAGCTCCATCGCGGGTCCAACCACCAGCCATAATTACTCCAAATCTAAAATATTTTGTCTATTGCCAAGCACATTTATCAGAGACCTATCCGCCGGGCGATGAGCTCTTTCATGATTTCATTTGTGCCCCCATATATGCTCTGGACGCGGGCATCGACAAAATGGCGCGAAATAGGGAAATCTTTCATGTAGCCGTAACCGCCGAAAAACTGCAGGCAACGATGGGCGACGTCGAACTGCAAATCCGTAATCCAGTATTTGGCCATACTGACTTCACTGACGATTTCTTCACCCGTTATGTGTCTCGGGATCAAATCATCCAGAAAAGATTGGGCCAGTTGAATTTTGGTGCTCATCTCAGCCATGCTGAATCGGGTATTCTGAAACTCACCGATTGATTGCCCGAAGGCACGGCGCTTTTTTACATAGTTCAAGGTTATATCGAAAGCCCCCCTGGCCGCGGCGCATGCGCCGATGGCTAATAAGAGACGTTCCTGCTGCAGATTTTCCATGAGATATTTGAAGCCGTTGCCTTCAACACCCAAAAGGTTCTTTATTGGAACCCGGCAGTCATTAAAGAACAGCTCAGACGTATCCTGGGCATGCAGCCCTATTTTATTCAGATTCGCACCTTTGTGAAAGCCTTTTCTATCGGTCTCGATCAGCAAAAGACTGATGCCGTCATGGGATCGATCGGTATCGGCGGTTCGTACTGCCACGATACATACATCAGCCAACTGGCCGTTGCTGATAAAGGTTTTGCTTCCATTGACAATATAATGATCACCTTCTCGTTGGGCGGCAGTTGTCAGCCGGGCAATATCCGAGCCCACCTCCGGCTCCGTCATGGCAAGGGATAATATGGCTTCTCCGCTGATGCACTTGGGTATCCATTTTTGTTTGAGTCGTTCACTGGCATATTTTTCAATATAGGGGAGGAAAATATCACTGTGTACCCACCAAAAAAGGCCATTCAAAGCATGATAATATATTTCTTCGGTGATGATAAGCGAATATATAAAGTCCCCTCCCGGGCCACCATATCTTTCTTCAGCCGACGGGCACAGCCATCCATTTTTTCCGGCCGCAAGCCACACTTCCCTGGGAGTTATGCCGGCATTTTCCCAGTCATCGTAGTGGGGGATGATTTTGTCTTTTAAATAACCTCGAAATGATTTTCTAAACATCTCATGTTCGGGTTTGAAAATACGTCGTTTCATGGCAGCCTCAATGTATAACTGGAATAGAAACATATGGTTTGAAATAGATACCGATAGATAGAATCCATTTCAACATAATACGCATGTCTGTCTGGCGATTTCAAGGGCTTCATCCGTGGGGATCACCAGGATTTTACTCCTGCTGTTGTTTGACTGTATTTCAGAGCTTGTCCGGTCTGCGGCAGTGTTCTTTATTGGATCCAGAACAATACCGAGTTTGTCCAACCCGTGGCCGCCATTGCAGATCATCTCCCGGATTTCCGGTGAATTCTCACCGATTCCTGCGGTGAATACGATGGCATCCATGCCGTTCAAGGCGGCTATATAGGCGCCGATATACTTTCTTACCTGGTAGGCGTACATTTCAATGGCGGCAGCCGCACGTGTGTTATTGGCTTGCATGGCGGAGAGAACATCCCTTACATCGCTGCTGTCGATGCCGGCCACACCCAGAAAACCGCTTTTTTTGTTGAGGATATGGTCGATCTGATCAGGCTGCATCTTAAGTTGCGTCATCATGTAGATGACAATGGCCGGGTCGATACTGCCGCAGCGGGTGCCCATAAGAGTGCCTTCCAGGGGCGTAAATCCCATACTCGTGTCGATGCTTTGGCCGCCCTTTACGGCGGTGATGCTGCTGCCGTTTCCAAGGTGACAGGTGATCAATTTGAGTTTTTCCGGCGGGCGATTTAGGCAGACGGCGGCTTTCCTGGCCACGTACTGATGACTCGTGCCATGAAATCCATACCGGCGGATGCCTTTCTCTTGATACATATCATAGGGCAATCCATACAAATAGGCATGCTTGGGCAGGGTGGCATGAAAGGCCGTGTCGAAGACAGCCACATGGGGGATGCCGGGAAAAAGTACCTCGCAGGTTAGAATGCTTTTCAGGTTGGATGGGTTGTGGAGAGGTGCCAGTTGACTGTTTTCAGCAATGATCTGTTTGACGGTGTCATCGATGATGGTCGGTGCCGTGATGGATTCACCCCCATGCACCACCCTGTGGCCTACGGCAGAAACCACCTGTTTTGATTTTATGACGCCGAATTTAGTATGGGTCAGAAGACTCATGAGTTCTGTAATCGCCTGCTCGACATTTTCAGCGCCTGCCGGCTGACGATGGATATCGCCCCGGTTGTTCTGAAATTCCAGTATAGAGGATTCAATACCTATCCGCTCTACAGCACCAGATGCAAGAATGGTTTCTTCCGGCATCTGGTACAGGGTGACTTTGACGGATGAACTCCCCGAATTGATTACCAGCACTGCTGATTTATTCTGTATGGGCATCCGCAGCCTCCAAGGTTATATCCCTATGAGATTTTTTGGGGACGCATGTCAGCTTTGTCTATCCCTGCAATGGAAACGGGTGTTGTCATGGCATCGCGACGGAAAGGTTCGCCTAGTTCCTGATTCGTCATAACTTCGATGAAAGTGGTTTTACCTTCTTCCATCTGTGCCTTGATGGCAATGTCCAGTTTCTCAGTCAGATCCTCCATAGTGGTTGCCTGAACGCCGTATAAGCTGCATGCCTTGGCTATGCTGGCATAGGAGACATTCGGATTCAACTCGGTTCCAACGAAGTTGTCGTGATACCAAAGGGTGGTATTCCGTTTCTCGGCTCCCCACTGGTAATTGCGGAAAATGATCATGGTGATGGCAGGCCATTCGTCACGCCCGCAGGCAGTCATCTCATTCATCGAGATACCAAAGGCACCATCACCGGCAAAACCAACCACCGGCACGCCGGGCATGGCGATTTTTGCACCCAGAATGGCCGGGAAACCATAGCCGCAGGAGCCGAACATGCCTGGTGCCAGGTACTTACGACCTTCTTCAAAGTCAGGATATGCATTGCCAATGGCACAGTTGTTCCCAATGTCCGAAGAGATGATGGCCTCTTTGGGAAGGGCGGTCTTGATGGCGCGCCAGGCCATGCGTGCCGTTATTTTTTCAGGTTCACGTTTTTGGCAACGTTCGTTCCATGTGGTACCGAGATCGTCTTCCTCATGATCCATGGTGGCCAGTTCCTTATTCCACGCGGTCTTGGCTTTTTCTACGGCTTCCTTGCGGTTTTGACGGTCCGCATCACCGGCCGTGGGGGACAGTTGCCCCAGAAGAGAATTGGCCACTTTCCCGGCATCCCCTACTATTCCCACCGTGATGGGTTTGGTGAGACCAATACGGTCGGGATTGATATCGACCTGAATAATTGCCGCATCGGTTGGCCAGTATTCAATACCGTAGCATGGCAGGGTTGAGAACGGATTCAACCTGTTGCCCAGGGCCAGTACAACGTCAGCCTTGGATACAATATTCATCCCGGCTTTTGAACCATTGTACCCCAAGGGGCCAAGGAACAGCGGGTGGCTGCCGGGGAAGGCGT
>JASJGV010000448.1:0-15490 GCA_033791325.1 Desulfobacterales bacterium
GTTATAGGGGTTGTCAGAAAAACGTTCCGATTGAGGACCGTTTTTCTGTTACTAACCCTTATGCCGCGATCCTATTTTCGGAACATTATTATGACAAGCGGTATAAAACACATCAAGTGCGTTGCCCGCATCTACCCAGATTGCGGGCAACGCCCCTCGCGCACGTCATGCGACAAGGTCGCATGATATATTAATTTAGCAATTAAACACTCCAACGGTTGTCATTTCTACAAAAGCAGGAATCCAGAAAAGAGACTGGATGCCGGATCAAGTCCGGCATGACGTGGTAGATATTTTTTGTTGCCGAAGTAGTAAAAACGTGGCACGATTTTATTTCATCATGCAACTTTTGAGTTTTTCAGCGTAGCCCATCGAATCACCTTTTTCAAGCAGCCCTCTTGCACCGGCATAGCACTCGGTAATTTTTTTCAGGTCACCACCCGCGTAAGCATCGGTCAGCACGGGCCAGACGCCATCGCTCTGAAGTTTTTTGACACCGTTGTTGATGGGGTCGAGCAGATTTTTCGGGTCTCCCTTTTGGACCATAAAACCACACTCTGCATTGTCCGGGACAACGATACCGATCATTTTTACTGGCCAACTTTCTGCAAAAACCTTGGCTACCGGTGTGTCACCAATAAATGCATCGATTCGGCCGGCTTTGATATCCATGAGAATCAGATCATTGGTTTCATAAGGCTTGAAAGTAAATTTTGCACCAGCTTTGATGGCGTCTTCAAGAAAGCCGGCCTGGGTCGTCCCTGTCTGGGCGCCGATCTTGTGACCATTTGAAAAGATATTGGCCATATTCGCTTTGGCATCCTTGCCAACCAGAATAGCGAGGTCAGCTGTCCAATAGGGTGCGGAAAAATCGATCTGCTTGGCTCTTTCGGGGGTAATATTGGTCTCAGCGGCAATAATATCGATTTTACCTGCCTTTAAAGCGGGTATCAACGAATCATAAGGGATGTCCTTTATCTCAAGATCCCAATTGTTTTGCATGCCAATCATGCGCATGACATCCATGTCAAACCCAACGATATTTCCTTTTTTATCCACCCATTCAAAAAACGGCCAGTCTGCAGACGTGCCGACAATAACTTTCGGGCCGGCAAATGCCGGCGTGGCAAACAAGACAAGTGCGAGTACGAGTAAAACAGTTTTTTTCAACATGATAATCCTCCTGGTGTTTAAGTGATGTTTGTTGCTTTCACGTATCATAAAGTCGTGGTGCGATTTTATTTTCGTATTTCCTTGAGGTATTTGTAAACCGTTGAATTTCCAAGGCCCAGGATACCGGCAACATAGCTGGCAGCCTGTTTTCCCTTGAAAGCGCCCTGTTCATAAAGAAGTGCCACGATCTTTTGTTTTTCGTTCCTGTTGAGGGCTGTGATGGTTCGGTTGTTTTCACTTAGCCAGTTATTGACAAAACGATTGATTTTTTCATGCCAGTCATCCTTGAACAGGGCTTTGGGCTGATCGATCATGCCGTTGGACCGGAGAAACAATTCCAGGTGTTGATGTATATTATTGGCTGCAGACACATCAAGGTTGATACACATGATGGCTTCTGGTGTGCCCTGCGAATTTCTCAACACGATACTGATGGATTTCAATGTACGCCCATCCCAGTTGATTTTTTCATAAGGACCGATCACCCACTGACCCGGTGTAAATTCCATGTCTTCAAGCAGGGTGGGGGACCCGATTTTCCTTTTGGAAAAGTTATTGACCAGGATGGCAATCCGTTGTTTTTCAAGGTCGTGTACCACCACTTCAGCGTATGGGTGCAAGAGGGTGGCTATCCCTTGGGCAATTTGATTGTATTGATCCCACTTTCCAAGCATGTAAGCTCCTGTTTGGATAAAATTTCTATCATGGAAGAAAATTCTACACAACACTTTTGTCATTATTTCTGCTTGACAGATGGTTGTTTAATTAATATATGAACATATGATAATGTGTTAAATTGATCAGGCAAAGGAGATACCATGCAGCAACAAGATCCGGTCATGGATACGGCAACCACATGTGCAATCAAGGGAATACATGTGGAAACCGTTTCATACGTTCAAAACAGAATCCCGGATAGTGGTCAATTGAACCAGCTTGCAGACCTCTTCAAGCTATTTGGAGATGGTACGAGAATCGGGATTTTGTGGGCCTTGAGTGAGTCTGAAATGTGTGTCTGCGACATTTGTGCCCTGTTGCAGATGAAACAGTCTGCGGTATCACACCAGCTGAGAAATCTAAAACAGGCCCGTATTGTAAAAAATCGCAGAGACGGCAAGGTGATCTACTACTCTCTGGACGACGACCATATCCGCAAATTGCTTAATCTTGGAATGGAGCATGTCCGGGAGACAAATTAGGTGGATAGAAATTTAGGAAGATAGGCTGTAGACTGTTAGACTGTAGGCGCTTAACAGTCTACAGCCTAAACAACCTGCGCGGATACGCGCACAAGGAATAAAATTTCATGACTGAAGAGCTGACAATGGAAAAGTTCCATGTGAAAGGTCTTGACTGTGCTGCCTGTGCAGCAAAGATCGAACAGGGGTTGAACCGGCTCGATGGTGTTGAAACCGCGGTTCTTGATTTTGCCAGGTTAACCCTGCACGTCAAAACCAACAGCGCCGCCCAGGTACAGGACGCCGTTCGCCGGATTGATCCCCAGGTTCAATTGCTGCAGAAATCAGACGTTATGCCTCAAGAGGATTTCAGCGAGCCTGCAGCCTCCATCCAAAGCAAGAAAGAACTGGCATGGCTCATTCTTGCCAGCTTGCTTTTTGTTTTTCAGTTATTAGCGGAAGGATGGTTTCACAGAAACAGCCTGGAAGGACTGGAAGTGATGCTTGTTGCCACAGCCTATCTTCTAGCGGGATGGAATGTGCTTGGGGGTGCTGTAAGAACGGTACGGCGGCGAAATTATTTTGATGAAAACGTACTCATGGTCATTGCTACCGTCGGTGCCATGGCCATCCATGCGTATTCAGAGGCCATCGGCGTGATGATTTTTTATAAGGTGGGGGAGTTGCTGCAGGACCGAGCAGTTACAGGCTCCCGGAGATCCATTGCAGGACTTTTAGCGGCCAGACCGGACAAAGCCTTTGTACAATCAGGAAATGGATACCAGCAGGTGGCACCGGAATCCGTCAACATAGGGGAGCGTCTACTTGTCAAACCGGGTGAGAAGGTCCCATTGGATGGGGATGTGATATCTGGGAGCTCTCACCTGGACACATCTGTTTTGACCGGTGAATCGATTCCGGTTTTGGTTAAACCAGGGGATGCCGTGTTGGCCGGACAGATCAACCAGACAGAGGCCCTGATTATTAAGGTATCACGTTTGTTCGAGGAATCTTCCATTGCCAAGGTTATGGAACTGGTGGAAAACGCCACAGCAAGAAAAGCGCAGACCGAAAAGTTCATAACCGTATTTGCGCGCTACTACACCCCGGCAGTGGTATTGATCGCTGTCGTAATCGCTTTTGTCCCTCCCTTGATCATACCCGAGGCATCTTTTAAAACCTGGATATACCGGGCACTGGTATTGCTGGTGATTTCATGCCCTTGTGCCCTTGTTATCAGTATTCCTCTGGGGTATTTTGCTGGAATCGGCATGGCTTCCCGAAAGGGTATCCTGGTCAAAGGTTCCAATTATATCGATGCATTGGCTGATGTGGATACGGTGGTTTTTGATAAGACCGGAACACTGACCAGGGGTGTTTTTAAGGTAGTCGATATCGTCTCACATAACGGATATTCTAATAATCAGATCCTGACATATGCGGCGGCGGCGGAAATGCAGTCAAATCATCCCATCGCCGCATCCATTTTGGAGGCATTTTCAAAAACCGGACTTGAGCTGGATACCAGGGAAATCACTCAGCACACCAACCTGGCCGGTCAGGGAGTGAAAGCACACTATGGAGGGCGTGATATTTTTGTGGGTAATGATCATCTGTTGCACATGAAAGCCATTGATCACGATCAATGCGATTTTGACACTACCGTGGTCCACGTGGTCGTGGCAAATCAATACGCAGGTTATATTACTATTGGTGATGAAATAAGAGCGGATGCCGGTTTGGCTGTTGAAACCCTTCGAAAGCAGGGTGTTGGACAGATAGCTATGCTTACAGGCGACAATAAATGTGCAGCCATGGCTGTTTCAAAAAAACTGAAGATCGATATTGTTCACGCCGATCTTTTGCCGGAGGATAAAGTCAGGATTTTCGAAAGTATCAAAGACCAACATAGAAAGGGTGGAAAAATTGCATTTGTCGGGGATGGCATCAACGATGCGCCCGTTATTGCACGTGCAGATGTGGGGATTGCCATGGGAGCCTTTGGTTCTGATGCTGCCATCGAAACAGCTGATGTGGTTCTCATGCAGGATTCACCTTTGAAAGTGGCTGAGGCTGTTGAGATTGCCCAGAAGACCCGGCGTATCGTATGGCAGAACATCGGATTTGTTTTCCTGATCAAGGGTATCTTTATCGTACTTGGCAGTGTGGGAATGGCTTCCATGTGGGAGGCGGTATTTGCAGATATGGGTACGGCCTTGCTGGCAGTAGTCAATTCCACCAGAATACTGAGAAATGGTTTTAAAACCGTCCCCCGGGCCCATTCTCTGCGTTGAGGCAAGGCGTTCAATCCTCAAAATACTAAATGTATTCCTATGGTTAAACCCCTCGCCTCGCCTTGACCTTGAACCCGATTGAAGGTTTTAAAACCATTTCAAATCTATTTTACCACTTAGCTCTTGGCTATTCGCCGGCTAAGAGCTAAATACTGTCGGAACGATTCCAGCATTCGATGATACTGCATGATAGGAGAATGGTTCGTTTCAGGAGGCTTTCCTTGATCATGTACTCATCACGGCTGTGATCCCGCGCCCCGATTGGCCCGAGGCCGTCAATAACCGGAACATTCAGATCGGCAATGAAGTTAGCGTCGGACACACCGAATCTGAACTGTTCTTTCACGGGATACCCCATGTTCTTTGCAATATCGGCTGTGGTTTGAAAAAGTCTTCGATTGCCGGAGCTCTGCTGCATGGGGGGGCGCCCTGAGATGAAATCGACACTGCATTGGGTTCCTTGAACAACGACCTTATTGGCGATATCGGACACCTTCTCTTCCAGTTTCTTGAGATCAGAAGGGTCCACAAATCGAAAGTCTACCTGGGCGTTGGAGAACTCCGGTATGGTGTTGGAGCCGATCCCGCCATCTATTTTTCCGACATTGATGGTAATACCCCTGCCAAAATCGTTGAGAGACTCAAATTCGATAATCTTGTGGGCCATCTCAAGGATGGCACTGGGTTTATCCTTGGTTGCAAAGGCGGCATGGCCGGCTTTTCCTTCTATATGAAGTTCAATGGTGAGATTTCCTTTTCTGCCGGTAACAACCTCGTTTTCCAAACCCCCTGCTTCCAGGACGAATGCAAACGCACTTGAATTGGCCTCTTTCTGTATCAGATCGACCGAACTCCTGGAGCCGATTTCCTCATCGGAATTGAAAATAAACGTAATTGGAATCTGTCCTAATAAACCGAGTTCGGCGAGTGCCTTGAGGGCATAGATGCCAACCACCAATCCCCCTTTCATATCGACGACTCCAGGCCCATAGCTTTTATCATTATCCACTTTATACCAGTTAAAATCGGTATCTTCCGGGAAAACAGTATCCATATGCCCAACGAGCAGAACCTGTTTGTTGGCAGACGGTTGTGCGCTGGAACGAATTACCAGGTTGTTCCCTTGCAGTTGTTGTTCGACGATTTCGGTGGATACATCGATGCCTTGGAAAGCGTGGGAAATTGCCATGGCGGTCCGATCGATGCCGGCCTTGTTGTGACTTCCACTTTGAATTTTCACAATCTCTTCAAGAAACATAAACATGTCTGGTTCTTTGGATATCAAGTAAGATTCAATTTCTTCAAAATAGCTTTCGTACGGTTTCATATGGGGGTCCTTCCAGATCTGACTGGCTTTATAGGGGTTGTCAGAAAAACGTTCCGATTGAGGACCGTTTTTCTGCTACAAACCCTTATACCGCCATTCTATTTTCGGAACATTATTATGACAAGCGGTATAAAATTATACGATCCATGGAATAATCGTTACACGAAAATTATTACCTGACACCCTGGCGCGTGTCAAAGCAAATAAATTTGAGAGAATTTATTTTGACAAGCCCCAGGGAAGTTACTACAACCTATCTCAAAATAAAGCTTACCGCTTATTGCTTAATGCTTAATAACCAAAGGATAACCTGTGAGTAAATATTTACTGGTTGATATCGGTGCCGGGACCATGGATGTTCTATATTTCGATGATTCAGGTCGGCAGCACTACAAGGCTGTTGTCGCTTCACCGGTCATTCAGGTAGCAAAGCAAATTTCGGATAGTTCCGGGAAACTGCTGGTGACCGGTGTTGAGATGGGGGGCGGACCGGTCACGCAGAGGTTGAAGGAGAGGGCCAGGACATCATCGGTCGTCATTTCCGTCAGCGCAGCCGCCACGTTGAATCATGACCTTCAAAAGGTAGAATCGTGGGGTATCCACATTGTAGCAGACCAGGATGCGGAGAAACTAAAAAGTGATAACGCCTACTCGCATATCTTTCTTGCAGATCTGGATATAGGGCGCCTGGCAAATATTGTGGCGGGTTTCGGTGTTCCATTTTCTTTCGATGTATTTGGTATTTGTGCCCAGGATCATGGTGTACCCCCCCAGGGTATTTCCCATCTAGATTACCGTCATAAATGTTTTGTGGAATTGCTGGGCGACAAGCCGTTTCCACATAGCTTGCTATACAAAAAGAGCGACGTGCCAAAAGAGATGAACCGCCTGCGGGCCATTGCGTTGCAGGCAGCCTCGATACCGGCTGATGACGTCTATGTCATGGACAGTGGTATGGCCGCCATTCTGGGTGCTTCCAGGGATATGGCTGCCCGGGATAAACAGAGACTAGCGGTTCTGGATGTGGCAACTTCCCATACAGTGGGTGCGACACTTTCAGGCAGTGAGATAGCAGGATTTTTTGAATACCACACCCAGGATATTACCACCCGTCGCCTTGAAGGTTTGGTCCGGGATCTGGCGGATGGAAACCTGAGTCACGATCAGATCCTCGCCGAGGGGGGACATGGATGCTACATGCGCCAGGCTGTGGGGTTTGAAAACCTGGACGCAATCATTGCAACGGGCCCCAAACGAGGTCTTATAGAAGGGTCGGAGCTACCCATGCTATATGGTGCGCCCATGGGGGACAACATGATGACAGGAACCGTCGGGCTTCTGGAAGCAATCTGCAAACGAAAACATTCACAGTTAGGTTGATTAGGCTGAAGTCTTTTAGACTGTAGGTTGGAGAATGAAGTCTGCTTGAAAATGGGGAGGACCGAGAAGGTTTTGGGCGAGGTACTCAGGTTTGTTCACAACGCCTAATAGCCTAAAGAAAAAGCCCACAGCCTATTTCTTCGGCTTGAGCCAAACCTTGTTCAGGAGAAGATAGTCATTGGGATGGGGGTGAATATTCTGCACGCGTTTTCGTGAGGCAATATAGCTGTTTTGCCAGCATGGAATACCTATGGCGCCCTGGTTCATCTGAATTTCTTCGAGTTTGCAGAAAAGTGCTTTTCGTTCCAGGACATCCAGGGTATTGTCGGCCTGTCGCAATAATTGAGTAAATTCTTCATTGACCCAACGGGTTTCATTCCAGGGACCCGGATTCCCCTGCTCATCCACCTCATTGGCCAGTTTGAGGGCCGTGACACCCAGAGGGTAATGGCTCCAGGGGGTGATACCAAGATCGTACAGGGCCCGATTTCGACGATACTCGTGACCGGGAACTTCCTGGAGATGAATCCTGAATCCTGCCCGTGCGGCATCGTTTTGGAGGACCAGAGCCTGGGTCTTGATATCAGGTTTTCCTTCAGCAATGGTTAAATGAATGTCCAAGCCGTTTCCATAGCCTGCTTCCTCCAGTAGAGATTTTGCTCTACGTGGGTCAAATTTGATGGTCTTCTTTTCACAATATTCGGGATGCGTGGGGTATACATGGAAATCGTTTCCAATGGCTCCTTGGCCGTTGTATGCCAAATTACGAATTTTATCCCGGTGCTGACAAAGCTTCAGGGCCCTGCGTATGCGGTTGTCATTCCAGGGTTCCCTGTCTACACGCATGCGAAGCACATTGGCTCTGGCTGTGGGAACGGGTGTCAAACGAATATTCCGATCGCTTTTCAGGGTGCTGTAGGCATCTGAACCCCCTGCATCACTGAGATCGATAAGATCGACATTACCACTCTTCAGGGCCGTGACCCGTGAAGATACATTCCGACCAAGATCCAGAAACTCTATTTCGTTTAAAAACGGTAGCCCCGGTTGCCAGTAGTCATATCTCCTTTTCAGAAGACATTGGATATTTTTTTCAAATTTTTCAATCCTGAACGGCCCTGTACCATGAGGCGTTTTCATAAGGTCGCCTTCAAAGGTGCGGTGGTTCAGGATCATAGCCGAAGGGTGGAACAATTGCTCAGGGAGTGCTATTTCCGGGCGGTTGAGATGAAGCATCACCTGGTGTGAGTCTATTTTCTGGATGCCGGTGGTTGCCAGATAGTCTCCAAGAATCGATTTCATGGGAGAGTTGGTTTCCGGGTTCAGCCATTGTTCAATAGAGAAAATAACATCATCCGCGGTAAAAACCTGACCGTTATTGAAGAAAATATTTTTTTTCAGGTGCAGGGACCAGGTCTTAAGATCTTCACTCACAATCCACCTGTCCAGCAGAAAAGGATGGGTGATGTTGTTTTCGTCCGTATATGTGAGATATTCGAACACCTGTCTTAGAACCTGTCTTGCCGGTGTTGAAATGGTTTTTGCCGGATGTGCTGATTCCGGGAGCAGACCTGCTATGCGTAATTTGTGGCCATAGACGGCCCCCCTTGCATGTCCGGGAACCGCCAGATGAAACAGGTGGGATGTGGTGGTTGTGGCCAATCCCAGCAGGGAGGCAAACCTGAGAAATTCTCTACGAGACAGGTCTCCGGTTTTTTGATTCGACCAAAGGCGGTCCATGAGGGTGTGCGTCCTTTGTTTTCTTTGCATGACTATATTTAAAGGAGACTTTCAGGTGATTGTCAAGTGGAATAAATTTACTTTGTGCGATCTTCCTTTATAGCTGTTTGACCCGGTTCTACTTAATTGATATAAACGAATCAGGTAAAAAACATATGGAAGGTCTGATAGATGAACACAGAACATGAAACCATTGAAATCGATGTCTTGTTTGTCGGTGCCGGCCCTGCCAACCTGGCAGGAGCCATACGATTGATGCAGGCAGCAAAAAAGAAACAGCTTGAAATTGAGGTCGCCCTAATCGAAAAGGGGGCCGAACTGGGATCCCACGGCATCAGTGGAGCTATCCTCAACCCGATTGCCCTGCAGGAGCTGATGCCTGACTACATGGAAAAGGGCTGTCCCATTGAAACAACCATACAAGGCGACGCGCTTTACTGTCTGACACGGAACCGTGCGATATCCATGCCTTTTATTCCAAGGTATTTACATAACAAGGGTTATCACGTTATCAGCCTTGCAAAACTCAATCAGTGGATGGGCGCCATTGCGGAAGATATGGGTGTGAATATTTTTCCGGGCTTTACCGGAAAAAAGCTTTTACTTGATGAAAAGAAACAGCGAGTTCTGGGTGTGCAGACCGGAGAAAAGGGCCTTGATCTTAACGGAAATCCGAAAAACGCTTTTGAACCTGCCATGGATCTTATGGCTAAAGTGACCGTTTTTGGAGAAGGCGCCCGGGGAAGTCTTGTGAAAGAACTGGACGGCGTGATGGGTATATCCAGGGAAGCCATGCCCCAGGCCTACGAAACGGGTATCAAAGAAGTTATTGTGCTGCCAGACAAATCAGGTTTCGAGACATTTAAAGGCCGAAGCCTCCATATGCTTGGTCAGCCCCTGGGTCTGGGTACACCCGGCGGCGGATTTATTTATGAAATGAAAAACAATCGGGTGGCACTCGGCTATCTCGTGGGGCTTTCCTATGAAGATCCCCTGTACGATATCTATGACCTGTTTGTTCAGTTCAAGCATCATCCCTTTGTCAAGGGTCTGATACAGGGCGGCAAGGTCATCGAACAGGGCGCCCGGACAGTTTCCACCGGGGGTTATTTCAGCATGCCGAAGCTGGTGGTGGATGGTGGTATTCTGGTGGGTGGTTGTGCAGGGATCCATAATGTTCCGGCCTTGAAAGGAATTCACGTTTCCATGAAATCAGGAATGTTGGCGGCAGAAGTTATTCTGGATTCTCTGGCAAAAGAGGATCTTACCGGAAATGGACTGGCCGGCTACCCGGAAGCCATTGAAAACAGCTGGTTGAAAAAAGAACTCTATGGAGGGCGCAATTTTTATCAGGCTCTGTCAAAGAAAGGCATTTCTAAATTTTTTCATCTGGGTGCCCAGTATATTACCGGGGGACGGGGCTTTTGTGACAGAATGCCCCTAGAAGATGACGCTCAAACACTCAATCCTGTCAACAGTTCAGGATTGGATGCAGATGGATTGCGTAAACCGCCGGATTTAGATGGGGTGTTGATGGTGGACAAACTGACGGGTGTATACCTTTCTAAGACCATCCACAGGGAAGATCAGCCGCCTCATCTGATTATTCATGACATGGACGTGTGTGTGAACGAGTGTTTTCCCCGGTACCAACATCCCTGCACCCGTTTTTGTCCGGGTGATGTGTATGAAGTCGTGGCGGATGAAAACAGGGAAGGTGGTCAGCGTATAAAGCTTAACCCTTCCAACTGTTTTCATTGCAAGACCTGTGACATAAAAGATCCGTTCAATAATATCACGTGGACATGTCCGGAAGGAGGTGATGGACCAGGATATACCGTTGTCTAAATGAGATGGCTTCGTATGAGATGATCCATTTTTCGGATGAAGGAGGTGTTTCATGAGTATTTATGATGAAAAGCCATGGCTTAATTTTTATGATGAAGGCATGGAAGCCGAAATCGTCGTTCCTGACGCATCCTACATAGATCTGTTCCTGGAAACGGCAGAAAAGTATCCGGACAAACCCGCGATTCACTTTATGGGTGTAACCCTGCCCTATCGAGGGCTCAACGACCTGTCGACTCGTTTTGCAGCATATCTTGAAAGCTGCGGGTGTGGGCCGGGTGACACTGTCGGTATCAATCTCCCCAACATTCCCCAGTATCTCATTGCGCTGGTTGGCGCCTTGCGGCGCGGATGTGCTGTTACCGGGATTTCGCCACTCCTCACGCCAAGTGAAATGGCATACCAGATCAATGATTCCAACACGAAATTTCTTGTAACATTGGACGCCATATTCGAACACCGTTTACGGGCGGTTGCAGGGGATGTTCCCCATTTAAAGCACGTGGCAGGTGCCAGTATCGGTGATTATCTGCCCGCCATAAAGCGCATTCTGGGCAAGTTGCTGAAAAAGATTCCCACCGGAAAATTGGACCCTCTTCCGAGTATGGAAGTGATCCCTTTTAAAAAGATTATGTCCATATCTGAACCGGATATTTCTCCGGTTTCCATCGATCCGGAGGATACCTGCCTGCTCCAGTACACCGGGGGTACAACAGGATTGCCCAAAGGTACCATCCTGACGCATCGAAATCTCGTGGTGAATATCCATCAGGTGTTGGGGTGGTTGAATATGGAAGCGGGTGAAGAAGTGATGTGTTCCGCCTTTCCCCTGTTTCACCTGGCAGGGTTGATGGTCGGTATGTCTTCCCTGGCGAAAAACATCCCCCAGTGTCTGATTCCGGACCCCAGAAATACCAAGCATATATGTGGTGAAATCGAGAAGTATCAACCCACTTTGATGACCAATGTGCCATCTCTTTACCAGATTTTGATGGAAGAGCCCAAATTCAAAACCCTCGATTTTTCGAGATGTAAACTCTGTGTATCAGGTGCCGCACCGTTTGCAGTGGAGTCCATCGAGGCCTTTGAGTCAATTGTAGGGAAAGGTAAAGTCCTGGAAGTATACGGCATGACAGAAACCAGCCCTATCCTGACCATGAATCCGGCCAGGGGAATCAAAAAGATCGGTTCTGTGGGAATCCCTGTGCAGAGCACCCGCATTAAACTCGTTGACATCGAAACCGGAACCCGGGAAGTGCCTGTGGGAGAAGAGGGTGAACTGATTGCCCATGGTCCCCAGGTGATGAAAGGGTATCTCAATAAACCTGAAGAGACCGCCCATGCCCTGCGTGACTTTCAGGGTGAAAAGTGGCTGTATACCGGTGATGTTGCCAACATGGATGCCGATGGCTTTTTCAGTATTGCAGACCGGGTCAAAGATATGCTGATCGTTGGCGGCTACAAGGTTTTTTCCCGGGAAGTGGAAGAGAAACTGTACCAATTGCCTGATGTAGAATTTTGTGCGGTGGTTGGTGTGCCCAATGCAGACAGGCCCGGTAATGATATCGTAAAACTGGTGATCCAACGGTCGACACAGGCCCAGGATAAAGACCCGGAGGTGTTCAAAGAAGAGATTGCCGCTTTCTGCAAGGAAAAAATGGCACCCTACAAGATCCCCAAGATTATTGAGTTCATAGATGCCATACCATTGACAGCTGTTGGCAAGGTGGATAAGAAGGCATTGAGATAAGGCAAAACGATAAGCATTTAGTACTAAGCCAAAAGCCGTAAGCAGCTTACAGCCCATCGCTTGTGGCTTACAGCTAATTGATCAGGGACTGCACCATAACCTATGGGATCATAATGTCTATCAGAGAAAACACCGCCGGAACGAATATCATTCTAACGGGATTCATGGCTTCTGGAAAAACAACCATTGGCAGGCTCCTGGCTGGTCAGTTGGGATATGAATTTGTCGACACAGATCACCTGATCGAAGACCGCTGTGGCCAAACCATTGCCGAAATCTTTCGCGAAAAGGGGGAGACGGCTTTCAGGGCCATGGAAGCTGATGTTGCCCGGGAACTGGGGGGTAAAGAAGGCCTCGTCATTGCAACAGGAGGCGGCCTGATTCTGTATCCGGCCAATGTCGCAACCCTGAGACTCCAGGGGCGGATTTTTTGTCTGGTGGCAACACCTGAGGCCATCATGGCTCGGGCATCTCGTGATGCGTTGGTGCGACCGTTGCTCGCGGGTCCAAACCCCAGAGAGCGCATCATGGCACTGATGAAGGAAAGGGAAAAAGCTTACATGGAATTTACCCAGGTGGAAACAACCGGCAAAACACCGGATGAGGTGGTCGGAATTCTGCTGGCACACATTGATGGGCGTTGACAGGCGGTCTGTCATTTCAACGGTTGAACTAAATAGAAAGTCTTTTCCATTTTAAAAGATAAGCAACCGCAATGCCGGTAAGAAAGCCGCCGGCCAGGTTTGAAGCCAGGGTAATACCAAGAACCAGAATGGGTACGAAGATCTCTTTGCGTGTCTGCATGTCGAGCAGGGTAAGCGTGAGTTGCGCACCGGCAAATATCAGCAGCACCCCCAGGGCGGCCATGGGTAACATATAGATCACTGCCAGTGAATGAGACCCGAGAAAAATGGCCAGAACCATAAAGACAACCCCGATGATGAGATTTGACCCGGCGGTGCGGGCACCAAAACGGTAACGTGAGGCCAATCCTCCGGCACCATGGCACATTGGCATGCCACCCAGGAAAAAACTGAGCAGGTTGCCCAATGCCATGCTGATGCAAAGGCCCCGGTAGGTCACGCGGCGGCCGTCCTGTGGAAAGTATTGGATGGACAAATCGGCATTGGCGATTACAGCATTGCCAAGTGTCATGGGAATCTGGGGCAATACGAGTACAAGCAGTGCAAAGCTGAAGTCAGCGCCGGAAGGCCATCCAAAGGGCAACAGTTTTGGCAGATTAATCCCGATTCGCATTTGGCCCAGCCCCTCCCCCGTTCCAATGAGAATCCCAACCAGTAAACCTGCCCCAACCACAACAAGTGCTGCAGGAAATCGCCTGTTTTCCAGCAGCAATAAAGTCAAAAAACCAAGCAGCAATCCGATAATAAGCCCAATCGGCAGCCATCCTATCTTTTGAATAATCAGGTAGGGCTCTGCCGCCTGCTTTAACATCTGAAACTTGGAAGTTCCCAACATCAGGCGAACACCCTGCGAAACCAGTAGGACGCCCGTGGAAAGCTGCACACCGCGGATGACCGGCCTGGGGATATATCCACCGACCAAGGTGATGATATTTGTGCCCCCGATGACAATTAAAAATAGAAAAACCCACAAGCAGGAAGCTTGAACCTGGGTGGCCGTGATCCCGGTGGCTACCGCGTATGCGGCAATTACTTTCATGGGTTCCACCGGGCAGGTGACCCTGAAATAAAGACCGGAGAATATATAGAAAAGACCGACCCCCAAGATGAGGCCCGTAGGGTTTAAGCCATTGATCAGAATCATGCCTATGGCTAAAGGAAGGAGCGTGCCTAAGTCTCCCAGGGAGCCTGCCAATTCCATTCGATTAAATTTGATATAATCCGCCATAATCAACCATTTTCAATTAATATGTATCAATAGTCCATTACAATCAATTTTGTCAATTGGCGCTCCTGTAATTCTTAAAGAAATTGTAGCGAACAGAAAAGAGCATAAATTTCTCATCACAACCGGAGGCGGTACCAGAAGTCGCCATATCTACACAATAGGTCTGGAAATGGGAATGCCAACCGGAATCATTGCCCGGTTTGGGAGTATGGTTTCCGATCAGAATGCGTTGATGATTGCGACACTATTGTCACCTTGGGGTGGAATCAAAATCTCCCATAGCGATATCGTCAAATTACCTACCTATTTTGCCGAGGGTATCATTCCAGTTATGCATGGAATGCCCCCTTATGACTACTTTGCCATTAAGCCTGAAAAAGGCAGGATACCCATACACCGCACGGATTCAGGCCTGGTGATTCTGGGTGATTTAATCGGTTCAAAAAGAATCCTGTTTATCAAAGATGAAGATGGGCTTTATACTGAGGACCCAAAGAAAAATCCCGAGGCTGAATTCATTGCTAAAATAGGTGCCGGGGATCTCATGCAAAGGAATCTGGATGACCTGATAATTGAGCGCCCCTGCCTGGAATTCATCCAGAACAGCGAAGTGATCGAATATGTCCAAATAATAAATGGTATGGTTCCCGGAAATATTTCAAAAGCACTTGCCGGTGAACACGTCGGCACCATAATTTTTAAACAAACATAGCAAACAGTATTTGTTGCGTATAGCGATTGTCAGAATAAGGTTCCGAAACCGCTCCCGCAAATAACGGCAAAGGGAACATATTTATGACAACCGCTATAGACGGTCTATCTGATAACGGATTCTAGGCGCGTGTGGTTTTGGCAGGACAGATCGGAGCCGAGGAGGCACCCTACACGGTAGTCCACCAGGGCTTCTTCGCGTTTCCCCATGTTTTCG
>JASJGV010000449.1:0-2971 GCA_033791325.1 Desulfobacterales bacterium
GAGTCTATTTTGAAAAATCAGGCGGCGGAATAACCGTATCGGGTGGAGAACCCACACTGCAGACCGATTTTGTGACGGATTTTTTAAAACAAATCCGGGCTGAAGGTATCCATACCGCGCTTGATACCTGTGGGCTGTGCAGCCCCAGGGCTCTGGACAAACTTCTTCCCTATTCGACGCTGGTACTCTTCGATATCAAAGAGATTGATGCCCATCAACACCACGTCTTTACAGGAAGCGACAACCGGATTATTTTGGATAACCTGATCCATGTCTCCCGATATATTGAAACCCATCTGTATCCAGAGGGTCTCTGGATCCGGACACCCCTTGTGCCGGGTGCTACAGCCACCATTCAAAACATCAATGGCATCGGAAACTGGATATCACGACATATAAAAGGTCAGGTCAAACGATGGGAATTGTGCAGTTTTAACAATCTTTGCAGGGATAAATACACACGACTGGGGTTGACGTGGCAGTTCCAGGATGAAAACCTTTTGGACAAGGATCACATCAGCACATTGTTGGCCACCGCAAAATCATCCGGTGTCGACCCGGACATAGTATATGGGTCAGGCACTGCCAGGTTGGACGGGCAGGTAGAAGCGGTGAGCAATAAGAAGTAAGCCACAAGCGGGTATCAGCTAAGGGATAACGATTGGAAACAAGAAAAATATTCACCAAAGAAGAATTCGAAGCATTTGAGCCGGCGGAAAAAATCGGTCTGGTTGCCTGCATCAATCCAGAAGGGGAGGTTCACGTGACGCTCCTCACGAGTATCATGGCAGCAGGACCCAAGCAACTGACCCTGGGCCAGTTCAGCACAGGCCTCAGCAAATACTACATGCAGCTGAATACGAATGTTGGCTTCCTGGTCATGTCCATGGACAAGCGACTCTGGCGGGGCAAAGCCTGCTGGACCCACAAACAATCAGACGGTCCTGAATACGAAATCTATAACAATCAGCCCATGTTTCGTTACAATGCCTACTTCGGCATCAACACGGTTCACTACCTGGATCTTGTTGAAATCTGCAACGAGGGAAAACTTCCCATGGTAAAGATTATACCGGCGGCCATTGTCACCCGCATTGCCAAGGGAGCCGCTGCCACCGGAAACAGCAGCCCAATCCTCAAACCTTTTGCTGAAACACTGTTCAACCAGCTCGACTCGCTCAAGTTCCTGGCCTATATAGACAAAGATGGTTTTCCCAGAATCATTCCTATCATTCAATGCCAGGCCGCAGACAGCAGACGCCTGGTTTTTTCTTCCCTGGCATTTCAAGATGAACTTCAGGAGGTTGCAGCCGATACACGTATCGGCATATTCGGACTCAATCTAAAAATGCAGTCTGTTTTTGTCCGGGGTGTTTTTCGTGGATTCAAACCTTATCGCTGGACCAATCTCGGTGTTCTCGACATCGACTGGGTTTACAACTCCATGCCTCCGAGTCATGGGCAGATTTATCCTGAATCGAAACTTGAACCTGTAAGGGATTTTTGAGGAGCAAATGGCAGCACAGTGTCTATTATTTTGAACTTGTAGTATAAGGTCAAAGTTGAGAACTTTAGTAAAGATACAATAAAGTTTTAACCATTAACGAGGAGGCAGATAATGAGAAAAATTATCATCATGACAAGTATATGGGTTCTCCTGATATCAGCCGTCATTCAAGCCGGCAGCAACCAGGCTGCCCGGGCAGAAGAAGGCAACTTTCTGTTCTCATCCGTTTCCAACAACACCTGGGCTCTCGACAAATCTACCCGCCAGCTCATTCTGCTTAACTTTGAAAAATCCGAAGAGTTCTGGAAATCACAAGCGGTCACCATACCAGAAGCGTTTAACCTGAATGAATGCAAACTCATGGCCGTGGGGATCAGGGGCTCATCCGTCTTTTTAGCCGACACATCTTCGGGTCTGGTAACATTTTACAATGCCCAGAAGAACGGCACGGTGATGAAGTTCAAAGTCGTCGACATTAAAGAGGCGCTCAAGTAACACCCTATCCCGGATATCTCACACCCAGTAGATACCCGGGGCCAGGGGCCCGGCACTGCTTATGCCCTATAAGGGCTTACGGTTTTGCGTCCCATGTGAAAAATCCTAACTAGGAAGCATGAAATGTCCGGGCTATGTCGTGGGACCATCGAGACCCGACAACTCTCGAAGCGTACGTGCCATGGCAGACATATCTTCATCCCCATAACCACGTCCCATGAGTCCGTTTTCGATCTGGTCAACCATAGCGGAAACCGGCAGTGTTACCGCCAACTCGCGCGCCGCTTCCAGCGCAATCCGCAGATCTTTGTGGTGCAGCCTGACCCTGAATCCCAGGGGATAGGTATTGTTAACCATATTCATGGCCCGATTTGACAGCACCCAGGATCCTGCTGCACCGCCGGAGATGGCCTCGATGACCTTCCGCATGTCAAGGCCTGCCTTCATACCAAGGACCATCCCTTCGGCCACACCTAAATACGTACCGGCGATAACCACCTGGTTGATGGCCTTGGCAATCTGTCCGGAACTGATGCCACCCACATGCGTGATGGTTTTTCCCATGGCTTCCAGCACGGGCATGGCATATTGAACGTCTTTTGCCTCTCCCCCCACCATGATAGCCAGGGTACCGTTCTGCGCGCCCTCGGATCCACCGGAAACAGGAGCATCGATCAGACGGATTTCTTTCTCGGCAAGGGTCGCGGCCATTTGACGTGTGGCCGTGGGACTGATGGTGGACATGTCAACCAGCAGACTTCCGGTTGCTGCACCATGGATGATACCTTCATCCCCCAATACAATTGTTTCAACATCCGGAGTGTCGCTGACACAGGGGATGATGATTTCGGCACCTGCAGCAGCCTCCCGGGGCGTGTCGGCCCGTAAAGCCCCTGCATCGACCAGAGACAGTTCTTTTTCCCGGGTCCGGTTGTGAACAACCAGTTCATGACCGGCCTTTAAAATATT
>JASJGV010000450.1:0-8784 GCA_033791325.1 Desulfobacterales bacterium
TGGCGGCATAAGGGTTTGTAGCAGAAAAACGGTCCTCAATCGGATCGTTTTTCTGACAACCCCTATATGCGGGAAAAGAAAGGTTTCAGGAACTAAGAAAGAAAATCGGGGATGTCGAAAGAATGTTAAAATCGTTGATAACTCTGAAAAAAAGACCCCTGTCGGCAACGGCAGGAGTCTTGATGAAAACAGTTTAAACGGGCAGTTTAGGAGAAAATACTTCCGGCCTGCCTTCTCTCCAATCCTTCCAGACAAAAATGGCCGAAGTGCGCGGGGTCGTCTTCCTTGCGCCTCTCTTTACCGGTATATTCCTGCTTGTTGCTCGTTTCCTTGATTTTCAAGAGCTGTTCGACAATCGTACTTTCCATGTGGCACCTCATGTTTGTGTTTATACATAAATATCCATATATAATTTTATTGTACAAACATCATGCCAACAAATCACTATTGATCTCAAAGTGCTGATATTATATGATATTAAATATAATTCGTTCTGTTTTCCCGTTCACAAATGGCCGATTGGTAGACATTTTTTGTATAGTGTGCTTACATGGGGTGTACATCATTGACCGATAAGCATTAAGCAATAAGCTGCAAACCGCTTACTGCTTATTGCTTACAGCTGAATGTCACCCACAGGGCAAAGGATTGGAGGGTGGCCGATAACTGTGAGCAGACAGCGGAAGGCACCTAATAGTCTATAGCCTAAACTGCTAAAAGGCTAATTAGGGTTGGAAGGTCCAAAGGTTGCTGAAAGCACCCAGCGGAAGGCACCTAACAGCCTAACAGTCTAAACCCCTAATAGCCTGAATTGGTAAATTCATGGAAAAACAACGACGTTTAGAACCACATATCCGGGATTTCTTTGAGCTAGTCTACGCTGCAATTCTGGCCAACCCTTTTGATGATGCCAGGGCGGATGTGGATCTGAAGCTATCAGGCTTGTCACCGACGACCCCCAGAAAAAATCGGTTGGAAAAAGCGATTCACGAAACAAGAAAACGCATTGACAGCATTGAAACAAGTGGTCCTCCAGACATCAACACCTTTGGAGGAAAAGACCGGCAACTGGTTCAGGCTGCCTATTTATTCGATTTCTTTTACCGTTATCGCGAACAATTCGACAAGCTCATCACCGACCAGATCGCTGCGGGAGACAATTTTATCAAAGTTCCCTTTGCCAATGAAGCTTTCCTCTTTCTCAGGAAAAAAGGGTTCACGGGTGAATCGACCACGCGCTACTTTGCTCTGAGCTACCAGTTGAGACGGGCTTATTATTTCATGACAAGACGGCTGGTGGGACCCAGCCTTGCCATGAAAAAACTGCGTTTTGACCTCTGGAACAATGTATTCACCCACAACATCGACTTTTATGAAAAACATCTCCTGAATCGCATGGAAGACTTCTCCACCCTTATTCTCGGTGAAACCGGAACCGGCAAAGGAACCGCAGCCATGGCCATAGGCTGTTCCGGTTTCATACCCTTTCATCTCAAGAAAAAGGGCTTTCAAGAAAGTTTTACAAAATCTTTTGTGTCGATTAACCTGTCTCAATTTCCGGAGACACTGATCGAATCCGAACTTTTCGGGCACAAAAAAGGGGCATTTACGGGCGCTGCCAAAAATCATACCGGCGTTTTCGGAAGGTGCAGCCCCTATGGTGCGATCCTCTTGGACGAAATCGGTGAAACCTCCACACAGCTTCAGATAAAGCTCCTGGAAGTGCTTCAAAACAGGGTCTTTTCACCGGTCGGCAGTCATGAAAAAAGCCGTTTTGAGGGTCGGGTCATCGCCGCTACCAACCGGGCAATCGACGAGATCCGGGCTAAAAATATCCTTCGGGATGATTTCTATTATCGTCTCAGCTCCGACATCATCACGGTACCTCCACTGCGCGTACGAATCCAGCAGAACCCAGATGAATTGAATGCGCTCCTGTCTTACACCATTGAACGAATGCTGGCCCGGCCCTCACCGGAACTAGGAAAAGAAATTCGGACTGTTATCGATAAAAACCTGGGAAACGACTATACATGGCCCGGCAATGTCAGAGAGCTGGAACAGTGTGTGAGGCGGGTCATCCTGAAAAGAAATTATAAAGGTGACATCAAGTCTGTTTCGCCGGATGACCTGAAAGCCCAGTTGGTAAGAGGAATCGATTCCGGTGAATTGGATGCCCAGAACCTGCTGGCGGGCTACTGTACCCTCCTCTACAAGCGCTACGGAACATTTGAAGACGTTGCTCGCCGCACCAACCTGGATCGACGAACCGTCAAAAAATATATCGACGGGTGGGAAAAACCATTACTGTAATCCCTATGGCGTTACTTTTCAAGATTATCAGACACGGCATCGTAAAGCCATAAAACAATGGTGAGATAATCCGAATATATGACAATTCCTGAGCAAGACACCCGTTTCAAAGGTGCTTTCCCGTAAATCTCAGGTTGGGTCGTTTATGGTCTCCAGAGATTCGTTGTTATCGTCCTGCAATAGGCTCAACATACCCGATCTTGCTTTTGGCACGAGGAATCAAATATGCGTGACTTTGCATTAGAAAAATACTTCTCAAAATGGGAATTTGCCGCAAAATACCACATGACGGCTTCGGACATTGAAAGCATGTCTTTATCAGAGCTTTTGTCCCTGGCGTCGCCCGAAGATCGAAATGCTTTTGAAAAACTGTGGTTGGGATATACTGAAACCTATGGGCACCCTGAACTTCGTGTGGAAATTGCAAAAACATATGATACGGCAATACCTTCGAACATCTTGTGCTTTGCTGGTGCAGAGGAAGGGGTTTACATTGCAATGCGTGTACTTCTCAAAAAGGAAGATCATGCCATTGTGGCCGTGCCAAACTATCAAGCAGCCGAAACGATTCCTCTTGATATTTGCGAGGTGTCAGGTGTCCCCCTGGATGAGGAAGACAATTGGTCACTGGATATTGACAAAGTTAAGCATGAAATCAGGCCGAACACAAAACTCATATCAATTAATTTCCCCAATAACCCGACGGGTGCAGTCCTTGATATAGATCGTTTTCAGGCGCTTGTTTCATTATGCCGAGAAAGAGGAATCTATCTGTTTAGTGATGAAGTGTATCGATTGGTCGAACGTGAGCCTTCGATCCGACTTCCCCAGGTTGCCGATGTATATGAAAAAGGCTTGTCCCTCAATGTGATGTCCAAAGCCTATGGTTTTTCCGGCCTCAGAATCGGTTGGATCATGACGAAAGACACCGAACTATTGCAACAGATGGAACGCTATAAGCATTATCTTTCAATCTGTAACGCTGCCCCAAGCGAACGTCTGGCCATCATTGCACTTAGATCCAAAGATAGAATTCTGAAGAGAAATAAATCGCTAATAAATCATAATGTCAAAATGTTAGGGATTTTTTTTAATGAATTCCCTGAACTATTTGAATGGCAACGACCCGATGGTGGCTGTGTCGGGTTTCCAAGATACAAAGGCCCCGGAGATGCCAATCAATTTTGTGAAAACCTGGTGACGAAAACCGGCATATTGCTCCTACCCCCTAAAATTTATCACTCCGAGCTGATTAAAACACCACAAGATCGATTTCGCATCGGGTTTGGTCGCAAAAACATCGAAGAAGGATTAAATGTTTTTCGACAATATTTATTAGACCCTTAAAGGAAAGATGAATTAGCATTGTATATGCCTGCGCTGCACCGCCAGCATGGTGACATCGTCGTTCAACGGGGCTATGCCCATAAATTCCATGAGGTTGGACTTTATTTGTTCAAGCAGGTCATCAGCTGTAAGTGAGGGAGACTCAAACAGTACATCCAGCCGACCTCTTGTAAAAAGTTCATCTTTTGACGAGCGGGCCTCTGTCAATCCATCTGTGTAACCCAGTAGGAGATCTCCCGGATCCAAGCAAACATGTTGTATACCAAAATGCATTTCAGGCATCATACCGACAGCCGGCCCCGTGGGCTTGAGATGCCCCTTGATACCATGGGTCCCGATGTGCTGCAGGGGCTCGTGCCCTCCGTTGATATAATGGAGTTTACCTGAAGAGGGGTCCAGAATCCCGAAAAAAATGGTGGCGAACATGCCCTCGTCGCCATGAATCCGGGCAATATAATCATTGGTCAGAGAAACCGCCTGTAAGCAGGTCTTTGGGTCATCAAAATCGGCTGAAATTGTATCCGATGAGCAGGAGATCATCTCTGCCTGAGCAGGGAAAAGGGGTTCTTTTTGAACACCTCTTGGGGTGGAAAAGACCCGGATAAGGCTTCGAAACAATGCCATATAAAGGGCAGACCCCACGCCTTTATCACATACATCACCAATCACCAGCCCCACGTATCCACCCGGGAGCATGAAAACGTCATAAAAGTCCCCGGATACCTTCCCGGCCGGCTGGAAAAAAGTGGCAATTTCCCAGTTGGGTAAATCCGGTATGATCCTGGGCAGAAATTCCCTCTGGATCTCCTGGCCTTTCTCCAGTTCGAATTCGACCCGTTTGATGCGATCCCACTCCCGTAGTCCCCCTATCATGGTGTTGACATCGACTGCCAGTTGGCCGATTTCATCTTTTGTTGTCAAGACTACCTCATGCGACAGGTCCCCTTTGGCAACTTTTGATACGGCTTCCGATAACTTTTCAATGGGTCGGGCGATCTTGCGCACAAAAATGTGTGCCAGCAACCTCGAAACAATCATACTGATGAAAAAGAACAGGAGAAATATCTTGAATTGGTGACGAATAAACCCGGTAAATGTCTCACCATCCAGCTCTATGCCAAGAAAATAACGATTCGCGTCTTTTTCACCCGTCAGGTTGACAAACATGGTTACCCTGCCATCTGCCTTAAGTAGATTGGCCTGCATCCGGTGGAATCGCCTGCTCAGGAGATGTTCGAGCTGCTGCAGGCACGGATTGTGGGCGGGTTCCTCTTTTAATACATCGCTGTCGCTAAAAAAAACATCTCTATCGCTAAAATAGATCCGGGTCCAGGCAGACTCGGTCGGCGCCAGCCGATAAAAAGCAACATCCCGAACAACATAATAGGCTGACGACAAACTCGATACCAACCCGAATATTTTATGAATCTCAGGTTGTGATTTGCCGATGCGATTCATCAGAAAGTCTTTTTCGGAAACATCCTTGAGATGAGAAAATTGATCCTGAATCACGGAACCGGCTGACTTGAGAAACGTCTTTCTCGCAGCAACCACGTATAAAAATGTGCTGAACAAAAAAATGATCAAACCGAAAACAAGAAAATAAATAGTGATTCGCCGGGCAATCGAAGGCTTCCAGAAACAGAAAAAGGAAGTGATATGATCGATAGGCCCTTGGATGGTCAGCCGCCTCAACGTGCTCTTGAACACGGGTTTGGATGATGTGGTCCCATGGCTCATGGGTTATTCTCCTTACGCATATTTAGATGTAAAATAGCTTTCTGTTTGCCCGGTAAAACGTCAGGCTGGCGCCGGCCGTTTCCTGCTCATTGCAGATCAGATACCTTCCCGGAATGGCCGATGGCGGGGACAAGATCCGGAAGCTTGGATCGCTCGAGGGCACACATACGTAATTTTTTTTTTAATATACCGGATATCATGAATATTCTTAAATGTTATAACAGTAGATACCCGGCCCAAAGGACCCGGCTTCGGAATCTCTCTGAGAGAGAGTACCTGTTCTACAACATATAAGTGCCTATAGTGGCCTAAAGTGCCTTATGTTAAGAAAATACTATCTTTTTATATAAACGAAAGAGTGGAGCGATTGGTGAGGTTGCCGTAGATACAAGAAAGAGGATGTTCCGCTATAGCCTGCTATGCGGAACATCCTCTGACGCAGTATATGCGGTAAGATCGACAATCGCTCAGTTTAGGTTGAAACATGATGAGCCATATCTGTCAAGCCTATGTTCCTCTTGAAAATCCTCTTTAGAAACGGTACGAAGGTGTATTGGAAAATAAAACGATGATAGGTCGGTAAACCGGAGAACACACGATGACAAACACATACTGGGCAGACAGCTATGTTGAAAAAAAATGTGATGCCAAAACAGCCATGCTGCACATTCGCCCTGGACAAAGAGTGTTTACCGGGTCTTCCTCTGGAGAACCTCAGCATTTGGTGAAAGCCCTTGCGGAAACCGCCAGCCGGTATACCGATATTGAAATTGTACGGCTCATGGCTCTTGAAAGTACACCCCTGACCGTCATCGCCGAAAAAACAGGCAGCCAGAATCTTACCATTCGAACCTTTTATCTAGGGTCGGCCAAAGCCAAAAACCTGTCGCGAAACCAGCGCTTCATCACACCCATCAATCTCTCGGCAGTGCCCCGTCTCTTCAGGAGCCGGCAACTTCCCATTCATGTCGCACTGATCCAGGTGACGCCGCCCGATGATTTTGGCTGGATGAGCCTGGGGGTATCGGTGGATATTACGCTGGCGGCGGCACTGTCAGCCGACCTGGTCATCGCCCAGGTCAATACCAACATGCCGAGGGTGCTGGGTCAGAGTTTTGTTCATGTAAATGATGTCGATCATATCGTCGAACATGATGAACCCCTGTTGACCGTTGGCCAAATGCCGGAATCAGACTCGGCCGACAACATCGGAAGACTTATCGCCAGACTTATTGACGATGCATCGACACTGCAACTGGGCCCTGGTATCACCCCCAAGGCAACCCTTCTGGCTCTGTCGGATAAAAATGACCTGGGTGTTCACTCGCAATATATCACTGAAGAAATGATGCATCTCGTTTCCAAAGGCGTCATCACCAACCGCAAAAAGGGATTCAATGACGGCAAGATCGTGGCCAGCGCTGCCATCGGCTCTGAAAATCTGTATGAATTTATCAATGACAACCCCGCCATCGAGTTTCACCCGTCAGACTACGTCAACAACCCGAACATCATCAGCCGCAACCACAAAATGGTTTCCATCAATGTAGCCATGGCCATGGATCTGACGGGTCAGGTGGCAGCGGACGCACTTCCATACAATCACTTTTCGGGTGTCAGCGGCATGCCGGACTTCATACGGGGGGCAGCCCAGGCGCCCGGTGGAAAATCTTTCCTGTTGCTGACAGCCACAACCGAGCAGGGTCAAAAAAGCCGCATCGTACCGATGCTGACAGACACGGCCGTTGTGATCCCCAGGGCTGATGTCCAGTATGTGGCGACCGAATATGGTCTGGTTAATCTCTTTGGTAAAAGTTTCCAGGAGCGGGCCACGGCCATGATCAGCATCGCCCACCCGGATTTCAGAGACGAGCTGTTTCATCAAGCCAAAAACCTGGGCCTGATCGGCCCGGAAAGAACACTGAAAGAATCCATTTACGGCGTTTATCCCAGGGAACTCGAAGAGACCATTCTTCTGGATGACAAAAGTGTCACTATCCGGCCGGCCAAACCCGTGGATGAACGACGGATACAAGAACATTTCTACAATCTCAATAAAGATGATGTCATTGCCAGGTTCTTTCACGAGAAAACATCTTTTGTACGTGCCGAGGTTTCAGATGTCTCCCAGGTCGATTACATCAAGGATCTGACCATTGTTGCCGTCATCGGAGAATTCGGTTTTGGTGAAGTAGTGGGTGTGGGCGAATACCTGCTCGATCCCTCAAACAATATGGCGGAGATTGCATTTTCCGTCAGTCAAAAATTTAAAAAGAAAGGCCTTGGGAAAATTCTTATCCGAAAACTGTGCGAAACCGCCCGGGCAAATGGCATCTCCGGTCTTTTTGCCTACACATCACATGAAAACAGGGGCATGATCAGCCTGTTCAAGACCTTGCCCTACAAGACAACCAAAAAGTTCGAGGACGACCTGGTATTGCTGAACTGCAAGTTTGCTGAGGTAGAGCAGTAATATATATAGGGTCCGAGGGTCTGAGGTTTGGAGGGTAACTGAAAGCCATCAGTGAAAAGCACCTAACAACCTACAGTCTACAGCCTAAACGGCTAAAATTTAAAACCTAAAACCATTATAGAAAGATAAAATATGAAAACCCATACAATAAGCTTCCAACCGCATAACATTACCATCGACGTACCCGAAGGCGAGACCATCCTCCGGGCGGCCCTGGAGGCCGGTGTTCACATCAACGCTTCCTGCGGCGGAGAGGGTGTCTGCGGAAAATGCCGTGTCATTATCGAAAACGGCAACGTAGCCGGCGGTATCAGCGAAAGATTGAGCCAGGAGGATATCGAAAAAGGTTACCGGATTGCCTGTCAAAGTGTGGTCGAAAGTGACCTCACCGTCCGCATACCCGTGGAGTCCTCCGTCGATGCCGGTGTCTTGAATATGCACCAAACCCCCAGGCAAACGGCAAAAATCAAACAAACAGACCTGAATGACCTGAAAGAGCAGGGCCTGTTTGTACCACCGGTTGAAAAAAAATATATCGAACTGCCGGAGCCGTCAGCAGATGACCGCCTACCTGACGTAACGAGACTGGTCAGTTTTCTCAAGCTGGACCAGGACGAACACCGTTTGGCAGTCAGTCTGCCGGTCATCCGAAAAATACCGGATATTCTGCGGGAAGGCGGTTTCAAGGTGACCGCAACCCTCGAGAGACCGGTGCAAAAGGGCCGAAAAACCCATATTATCAATGTACAGCCCGGTGATGCGTCCGAGACCAATTATGCCATTGCCATCGATATCGGCACCACCACCGTCTACGGCCAGGCCATAGATGTTCAGACCGGGGAAGTTTTGGCCCAGCACGGGGAGTTTAACAGCCAGATCTCCTATGGGGAGGATGTGATTTCCCGGATTGT
>JASJGV010000451.1:0-3909 GCA_033791325.1 Desulfobacterales bacterium
GTGTTATGGAAATGCTCGCTTAAATCATTTGAGGAAGATTATGATGCATCATAGTGGCAGCGCTTCTTTAAAACCAACCCTGCTGATTGCCCTGGGCGGCAACGCATTGATCCGCAAAGGACAGCAGGGGACGATTTCCGAGCAATTTGAGAATCTCCGGGTTCCCATTCGCCAGATTGCAGCGCTAAACAGTGAATACAACATCATCATATCCCACGGTAACGGCCCCCAGGTCGGGAACCTGATGCTACAGCAGGAATCCTGTCATACGGCTCCCAAGTTGCCTCTGGAGATTCTTGTAGCTCAAACCCAGGGACAGCTCGGCTACATGATTGAGTCTGTATTGGACGAAGCACTCATGGAACAAGACGCGGGTTTTCAGCCCCTTGTTTCGTTGATCACCTATGTGGTTGTAGACAGAAAAGATCCGGCATTTCTCAATCCAACAAAACCCATCGGACCAACTTTTACAGCAGCAGAAGCTGAAAAGGTGTCATACCCTACGATGCAGACACCCAAAGGCTTTCGGCGTGTTGTTGCATCACCGGAGCCGGTTACCATCATTGAAAAAAGGGAAATACAGCGATTGATAACAGCCGGATTTATTGTCATCTGTTGTGGTGGTGGCGGTATTCCTGTTGTTCGAAATGGCCGTGCTTTTAATGGTGTGGATGCTGTTATCGATCAAGATCTTGCCAGTTCTCTTCTGGCCATCGAAGTTGCCGCCGAGCTGCTGGTGATTGCCACGGATGTGGAAGGTGTTTTGGCCGATTTTGATACCCATAAGGAAAAGGTGATTCCCCAGCTTTCCGTAAAAGAGGCCAGGAATTTCCTGGACCATGAGCATGCCGCCAAAGGCTCCATGGCTCCTAAAGTGAAAGCAGCAGTGCGTTTTCTGGAAGGTGGTGGCAAGCGTGCTGTGATTACGCGTCTCGATGCGATTACAGCCGGGGTCCGGGGAACGGCAGGGACTCAGATTGTTTGTGGGTAGTGGTACTCTATCATTCATGGAGGCTGTTTTAGCTATTTGCCATAAGTTGTAAGCGGCTAATAGCTTACAGCTGCGTCAGCTTCAGGGTCAAGGCTGGGAGGATGGTAAACAGATCGCCGATGACAAAATAGTCACAGTGGGCCAGGATGGCAGCGGTTGCATCGGTGTTGATAGCGATGATCAAGCCGGACGTTTTCATTCCGGCTATATGTTGGACAGAACCGGAGATACCACAGGCAATATAGACCTTGGGATTGACCTTGGTGCCGGTTTGGCCCACCTGCATGGCATAGGGCGCCCAGCCTTCGTCTACGGCTACCCGTGAAGCACCTACGGCCGCGTCTCCAAAAGCGTTGGCACAATCGAAGATAATCTTGAAATTCTCTGCATTTTTCAACCCGCGCCCACCGGACACAATCACATCAGCTTCCGACAGATTCTGAGTCCCCGGTTTTCCCGGAAGCACTTCTATAACCTGCAGTTTTGTCTCTTCCGGAATATCGAGAATCTGTTCAGTGACATGAGGCGCCGTCGGGTGAACAACGGCGGCAATGGCATTGGGGCGCATACCATACAGGATCGTCTCCCCGATCAGGCTGAAGGTAGCCGTGGTTTTTCCGGAATATTGGGATGTTTTTGCCATCTGCTCATCGATATCCACATGCACGCAGTCCATCACCAGGGGTGCGTCGAGGATTGCAGCAATTCGTGGCAGGAGATCTTTTCCCTGGGCAGAGGTCATACCCATGAGTATATGGATATCCAGGTTCTCCAGAACAGTGACAACGGCCTGGGCCCAGCGCGCGGGGTTCCAGTCGGGTCGATTCATCACAACTTTCACGATATGATCGGTTCCATATCGGGCCAGTTGCTGCTGGATATCTGATGTCACTGTCTCCATCAGGATAGCGAAAATCTCATGCCCTTCTTTTACGGCTGTAGTAAGTATTCCCAGATTTGCCGGTTTCAGGGCACCTTCTTTAAGCTCGATGAGTCGGCCGATTTTTTTCATACCTCATATCACCCGTGCTTCATCTTTCAGAATGGTGACGAGCTTTTCTGCAATCGATATTGTGGTGCCGGTGATTTCTTTGGGGCACCGTTTCTCCATTGCCGGTATAAGACCTACCATTTCTATCCGGCTGGCCGGTTCCGGCAGGTTGATCTTTTCGAGTTCAATGGTCCTGATTTCTTTTTTACGTGATTTAACGATATCTGGAAAGGTCGGGTATCTGGGGGTGTTGAGATCTTTGCCTGCCGCCAGCACGCAGGGCATTTCGAGTTTCAGTGTCTCCCGGACACCGGCCTCTTTTTCACAGGTTACCAGGGCGGCACCATCTCCGGTCTCAATTTTAACGACATTGGTTGCTGCCGGCATGTTGAATAGATGGGCCAGGCGAAACATGGTCTGCATTCCCTCACTGTCGATGGATTCTTTTCCAGTGAGGATAATATCGGGTTGGCCGTCCTGATCAATCGCCTTCTTCAAGACCCTGGCGGTCATGATGGCATCATGGCGATGCCGGGTGGTTATAAGGAGCCCACGATCGGCTCCCATGGCCAGGGCGGATCTCAGGGTACTTTCAGCCTCGGGTTTGGAAAAACAGACAGCAATCACCTCTGCCTGGGGCAGCAAATTTTTCAAACGACACGCTTCTGTCAGGGCGTGCTCGTCATAGGGATTCATGAGAAAGGTGATTGCTTCTTCGATCTCCGTCCCTTCCTTGACAGCGATGGTGGCGGCTGAGTCCGGGACATGCTTGACACATACATAAATCTTCATCAATTTAACCGTTGACGGAGAAACTGGAATTATAGTTGATTTCCCGTTTACGCGAGTAAAAACCAACATCCATTTTGCGCCCGGTGTATTTCATGGTGAATTGAAACGGCTCTTTATCATGATCCAGGCCTTTTTCACAGGCATCAATGAGTTCAGCCATCATGGCACCTACCACCGGGGCATTCTTATACTGGTTACCGCTGGTTCCGATGGCCATATAAAACCCCCCCAGATCGGATTTGTCGTAAACCGGAATCCAGTCATCGGAGCAATCATAGAGGTCCACAACCCCCTTGGGCTGGTTGGGTACCTGCAGGGTGGGGATGCGTCGACCCAGGCGATAACACTGGGCTTTCCACTGTTCTTCGGAGAGCTGGTTGTCACGACCGTGGCCGCCCTTACCGGCGTAGAACTCGTCCGGGTCTACCCATTCCTGGGGGTCGCAATCCGGGTCTTCGGAGCCGATGAGGAACATGTTACCCGTTTCCGGTCGTACGTAGCAACCGATATCACCATCGCTCTGATGATACCCTTCGTTGATATAATCATAGTCTTCGGGGGCTGGACAGTACATGACTTCGTGACGCAGGGCTCTGGTTTTGATGTTGCAGCCTTCCCAGACACCCTCGGCCATTTGATTGATTTTATATGAATGAGGCCCGGCACAATTGACAACAACAGGGGCATCGATCTGGGTCCCGTCTGCCAGGGTGATGCCCTGAATCTTGCCATCGGTACTGCGGATATCGGTAACCTCGGCATTGAAAAGGAATTCAGCACCTTTGGCTTCGGCGGCGCGCATGATATTGTGAGCCGACAGTGCGGGGTCATTTACATAGCCGCCTTCCGGGCAGAAGAGCCCCCCTTCGAGTTCTTTTTCGGATTCGTCAAAGAAAGTGGGGTCTTCGGGACGCCGTACCGGCCAGAACTCGTGCAGGTCCAGCACCGGTACTTGCGCGAGAATCTTGTCGTTGTCCCATTCCTCGTATTTTACGCCTACAGCGTCATAATGGTTTTTGACGTCCTGCCATTTATGGCCCTGGGATTTAAGAAGAATGGAACCGGTGTTCATGTATCTGGCCATGCCTTTTTCATCTTTCACATGATCCAGATAATTTTCCCAGTCCAGCCAGTA
>JASJGV010000452.1:0-6232 GCA_033791325.1 Desulfobacterales bacterium
ACTTGTCGCATGGCATCATAGCGGGGCATTTTATCCGGAATGGAAAGTGTCTCACGAATATTGCCGGAAGCGGCTTCCTGAACGACTGTTACAAGTGCTTCGTCGGTCTCGGGCGGTGTGAAGATTCTTTTGGTTTTTCCACAGGTTTCGCGCAGCTTTTCTTGAATGTCGATCAGCGGTTGAAGCCCTTCATGCCCGAAAAATATCGCGTCGAGCATCTCTTTTTCACTGACAACATCACCGCCGCCTTCCACCATGACCACACCTGTTTTGGATCCGGCAACGATAATATTGATGTCGGCCTCGGCGCATTCGGCTATGGTGGGGTTGATCTTGAGCTCTCCCTCGATCCGGCCTACACGGACACATGCAATGGGGCCTGAAAACGGGATGTCTGAAATGGTGAGAGCTGCCGAAGCACCGACCATGGCCATCACATCGGCATCGTTTTCCTGATCCATCGCTAATACGGTTGCAATGATCTGGGTCTCAAAATTATAATACTTCGGGAAAAGAGGGCGAATGGGACGATCGATCAAACGCGCCGTCAGGGTTTCTTTTTCACTCGGGCGCCCAATTTCTCGTCTGAAATAATTTCCTGGTATTCTCCCGGCAGCATAAATTTTTTCCTGATATTCAACGGATAAAGGGAGAAATCCGACATTGCGCTCATTGTTGGATGAGACAGCGGTGACCAGAACGGTGGAATCTCCATATTTGACAACAACCGATCCGGAGGCCTGTTTGGCAATCTTGCCGGTCTCAATACTGAGGGATTTTCCACCCACTTCTGCTTCTAATAAAATTTCCATATAGTGTTCCTAACTCAGCTAAACGGGCACGCTATTGTGATATAAAACCAAATAGGTCTGAGGCCCTAAACTGAAGATTTGTTTTTTTGTTTGACCTTATCGCCGAAGCCCCAGAGCTTCAATGATAGATCTGTATCGTTTGACATCGTTATTTTTAACATAATTTAAAAGTCTTCGTCGCCGGCCGACCATCTTCAACAACCCTCTCCTGGAATGGTGGTCCTTTTTATGTATCTTGAGGTGCTCGGTCAAGTAGCTGATACGGTGGGTCAGAAGACCTACCTGCACTTCCGGAGATCCGGTATCACTGTCATGGGTCTTATACTGATCAATCAGTTCTTTTTTATTTTCTGTTGTATACACCACTTTCTTTAGGCCTCCTGTTTAAAAATTTGTTTGTTGTGAAAAATAGCATTAATTATGATTACACGAAATAGAGAAAGTTAAAAATAATAATTTTTATTTATGAAAGTTCACGCGTTTTTTTTCTGCCGGATGAGACGCTATCAGTGTTGCTTCAATTAAAAACACAGCAGTAATTATATTCACCAGGCATTTCGGTTTGTTCTATCACCGCCAGAAGCGCTCTGTTTGCATCGACAATTTTTATGAATTTACCCGTGTTTGCCGCTTCTTCCAGGATAACATCTTTTTGCGTCAATGGCACACCGTTGACAATTTTGCTTTTCAAGTCTTTGTCAGCCGTTCGTTCCGGCATGGCCGCAAGTGCTTCCGTCATACCCACAGCATACCGGGAAAACGTTTCACCCGCTGCCCGCTGCTCAAATGTTTCAAGTGTCATTGCATCGGCAATGGAAAATCGGGAACTTTGGGTGCGTCTCAATGTTTTTAAATGCCCACCACAACCCAATGCGTTACCGATATCGGCTCCGAGTGTTCGAATATAAGTTCCTGCAGAGCAGGTCACTTCAAACCGGATATATGGCAATTGAATCTCGTTTATATGCAAAGCCAATATCACAATTTGTCGAGCGGGCTTTTGAACCGGTTTTCCACGTCGTGCGTGTTTGTATAGTGGAATCCCCTTATGCTTCAGTGCAGAATAAACGGGTGGCACCTGAGCGAGAGGCCCTGTAAAAGATCTAAAAACATCATGAATGTCAGTCTCTGAACAATCCGGAACCTGGCTCTCCGAGATCATCTGACCGGTAGCATCCTGCGTGTCGGTTTCTATGCCTAGATGCAGCAGTGCTTCATATTTTTTGTCGCCTTCCAGGAAAAATCTGGCCAACCGGGTGGCACGGTTAACACAACAGATCATCACACCGGTTGCAAAGGGGTCAAGCGTACCCGCATGGCCGACCTTTTTGGCATCGAGCGTCCTTTTTACATGCGACACAACACGTGCAGAGGTCATTTTTTCAGGTTTATCAATAATAATAAACCCATGGTGATCTAAAGCCATCTATTTCAATTGATCTCAGGAATTGCCTTGATGGTTTCCTTTATTTTATCAAGCGTCGATTCAAGATTGAACCCCGCTGCGCTTGGATGCCCCCCTCCGCCGAAAGAGGATGCAATGGCGGCGACATCGATCGATCCGTCCGAGCGAAGGCTCACGTGATAGTTTTTATCTGCGTTGGGATGTTTCCTGCCGTTGGCCTGTTCCTGTATCAACGCGGCAACCTTGACATCTTCTATTTTGCGGGCATATTGGATCAACCCATCTGCATCCTCAGGTTGTGTATTGGTTTCCCTGAGCATCTTCTGGGTAAGTGTCATCAAGGAAAGACAGCCGTTGTTCGATATTTCAATGGATTCAAGGGCCTGGTTCAAAAGTTTGATGCGATTCAGAGAAAAAGATCCATACAGGTGCCGGGCTATATGAATGGGTTTGACACCCAGCAGAACCATTTCATTGCAGATCTCGAAGGCAGAGGCATTGGTGTTTGAAAAACGAAAAGATCCCGTATCCGTTACGATCCCGGTGTAAATGGATGTTGCCATGGCGAGACTGATAGGTACGGCCATCTCTTTCAGGAGACGGAAAACCAGTTCTGCCGTGGCGCACGCTTTGCCATCGATGAGTTGGCGTTCACCAAACTGCGTGTTGGTAGAATGATGATCAATGTTGATAATCATGGGAATCTGCGTGACGATGTCAGTGGCGCGGCCAATGCGATCCAGGTTGCTGCAGTCAAGGATGATGGCTGCTTCGTATGCATGAACGCGACTGATCTGGTTTTGAATGCGATTAACCTCCGGCAGGAATTGGTAAACAGTCGGAATGTCACTTTCATTGTATAAGGTCGCCTTAATGTTTAATGCGTCCATCGCCAGGCCCATTGCCAATAGAGATCCCAGGGCATCACCGTCCGGATTGACATGAGAGGCGATCAGAACACTGCGACTATTCTTCAGTTGTTGAATGATCTGTTTCATTTTCAGGTGCAACCGATTTCAGTAGTTTCTCTATTTTCATGCCGTAATCAAACGACGTGTCATAGAAGAATTTGAGTTCCGGCATATACCGAAGCCCAAGTTTTCCGGCAAGATGCCGCTTGACATAACCCTTAGCACTTTGAAAGCCGCTGGTGATGTCGTCGTTTTCCTTGTTGCCCAGATAAGTGGAAAAATAAACATAGGCAGTCTTCAGATCCGGCCCCATTTTAACACCTGTGATCGTAACGTTTTCAAGCCGCGGATCACTGATGCCTTTACGGAGAAGGTCCGAGAGGACCTTTTGTATCAGGCCACTGACTCGTTCTGAACGTGAAAACGGTTTCATATTCATAGGTGGATTATCTCCAACTCACTGTCGACGATTTCTGCTATTCCCATCTCATCAAGCATATCAAACGTCCGTGTTAGGTATTAAGTTTTAGGTGTTAGGTTCATAAAGTCGGCAGAGCTCCAACTCAGGCCTAAAACGTAACACTTAAAACCTAAAACCATTCTTTTAATCCAATTCCGGCTTGATTTCTTCCGTATAATAGCATTCCAGGGTATCGCCGATCTTGAGGTCGTTGAAATTTTCGATACCGATACCGCACTCATAACCGTTCTGGACCTCTTTGACATCATCCTTGAACCTTCTGAGGGAAGAAAGTTTCCCTTCGTAGACGACCACGCCATCCCGCAACAACCGAACCAGCTTACCCCTTTCAAAGCTGCCTTCTGTGACATAACTACCGGCAATGGTACCGATTTTGGGAATATGGAAAACATCGCGAATTTCAGCCCATCCCTGCGTCCTGTCTTTAAAGGTCGAAGACATCAATCCCAGCATGGCATCCCGGATCTCTTTGATCACATCATAAATGACATTGTGATAGCGAATGTCGACCTGCTCTTCATTGGCCATTTCCTGAACCTTTGGGCTGGAGCGCACATTGAAGCCTACGATAATGGCGTTGGACACGGCTGCCAGAGAGATATCTGACTCAGTGATGGTACCGGTGGCACCATGAACGATGTTTATTTTGACCTCATCATTACTGAGACTGGTTAGAGAATCTTTGAGCGCTTCTATTGATCCGTGAACATCCCCTTTAAGGATCAGATTGAGATCTTTTACTTCACCGGTTTTCATCTTTTCAAACAGACCATCCAGGCTCAGGCGGCTGGTCTTGGCCAGATCCACCGAGCGCTGTTTCCGGACCCGGTGTTGGCTGATCTGCCTGGCGTCTTTTTCATCGGTTACAGAAACAAGCTCATCGCCGGCTGAGGGTACACCTGACAGGCCGATGACTTCAACGGGCAGAGACGGGCCGGCCGAAGAGACCTGCTGTCCGAGATCATTTAAGAGAGCACGGAGTTTTCCATAGTGTATGCCACAGACAACGGAGTCTCCGGCGCGAAGCGTTCCTTCCTGAATCAGAACCGTGGCCACCGGTCCTCGGCCGGCATCGAGTTTGGCCTCCACAACGTGACCCCGGGCCAGTTTGTTTGCATTGGCCTTCAATTCCAGCATCTCTGTTTGCAGGATGATCATTTCGAGCAGGTCATCAATACCTAAATTTTTCTTTGCTGAAACTTTTACAAAGATGGTGTCACCACCCCATTCTTCAGTTACCAGCCCGTTTTCAGATAGCTCTCGCAGAACACGTTCCGGATCTGCATTGTCTTTGTCGATCTTGTTGACAGCTACGATGATGGGTACTCCGGCAGCTTTCGAGTGATTAATGGCTTCGATGGTTTGCGGCATGACACCATCATCGGCAGCAACTACGAGAACAACGATATCCGTGACTTTTGCACCACGTGATCGCATTGCTGAAAAAGCCTCATGTCCGGGTGTGTCCAGGAATACGACCTGCCCTTTTGGCGTTGTGACATTGTATGCACCAATATGCTGTGTAATACCGCCGGCTTCTAACTCTGTTACTCTTGTTTCCCGAATGATGTCCAACAGCGAGGTTTTTCCATGGTCCACATGACCCATGATGGTTACGACAGGGGGTCTGCTGGTAAGATTTTTTGGGTCATCGTCGACGGCTTTAAGTAAATTGTCTTCTTCGAAAGATGCCCTTTCCAGTTCATATTCAAACTCCGTGGAAACAAGAACAGCCGTATCGAAATCGATGGTTTGATTGACAGTTGCCATAACACCCAGGCTCATCAGCTTGGCAATCATTTCGTTAGCCTTGATCCCCATCCGTTTGGCCAGTTCCGCCAAAATAATGGTATCATCTATTTTGATTCGACGCTTGATGGCTTTTGGTGTGGTAATCTGGGGCTTCAATCCGCCTTCAATTCTGGCTTTGCCGCCTTTTCTACCCCTGCGGAGGCGTTTGGATCTACCTGAATAGAGATCTTTCCCCTCGACAACCTCTTTTTTACGGAAGGCTATTTTCTTTTTAAAGAACTTCTTGTCCGGTTCCACGGGCTCTGTTTTTCTGCGTCCTTTCTTTTTCTTGTCTTTTGAGGACGGCTCTTGAGCGGGTGGAGCAGGTTTTGCCGCAATAGGCTTGCGAACCGGTCTTTTCGGTTTGGCAGGTGTTCTTTTGGCTTCTGCCGGATCTATTTCCTTGGGCGGCGGGGCTGGTTTGATAATTTTTGCCGGTGTATCCTTCTTTTTCTTTTTAACCGGTTTGAGAGGGTCAGACTTTTTTGCCTTGGGAGCCTTTTTTTCTATGGGCTCGGCAACAGACTTCTCCGGCGTAACAGTCTCTTCCGGCGCTTCAGCGGCCATTTCCTGAGGCATCTCTTTCTTTAAAACCGGTTCGCCTATTGTTTCTTCGACCGTTGGTTCTTCCACGGTCGTTTCTTCAGTGGCTACAGGAGGTTTTTCTTCCGCAATCACTTCTGGCTGAGGGGGTGGCTCGTCGGTCTCGGGTTTCTTGGCGGACTTGATCCGTCGTCTGCGAATAACGGTCGGTCTGATCCGTTTTTCTTCCAGCTTTGCCGCTTTCTTTTTAGCACTGCCACTACCACTGAGTTTTGCCTTGATATCCGGC
>JASJGV010000453.1:0-5108 GCA_033791325.1 Desulfobacterales bacterium
TTTTTCGGGGTCTTCGGCCTTGTCCAGCATGGCATTGATATTGGAACTGACAATATCTCGAAATCGTGTAAAAATACCCATGGTGTAACCTCCGTTTTGGTAAAAGCCCTTAGCCATAAGCTGTGGTGGTGTGTATGTGGCTTGATGGGCACCACCGTGGCTGTTTCATTCTTGTATATCTTCTATAGCATATTGTGTGCCAGACGATAAAAACAGGATAACTACCTGATATTTTGTGAAAATATATGATTGACACATCAGGGGTGATATGGTAAATATGACCATTAATAAGTAAATAAAACCATTAGAAAGGTAAAAATACCAATATGGGTCCTTCCTCATCGAAATTTTCCACACCGACACCCGGGGTCGAAGCCATCGGGCAATCGGAAGCCTTTCTAATGTTTCAGGAATCCCTTTCAAAGGTAGCCTCCGTCAATCGGCCGGTGCTTCTTCTGGGTGAAAGGGGGACCGGCAAGGAGCTCGCTGCCATGCGGCTGCACTACCTGTCACAACGCTGGCAGGAACCACTGATTGCCCTAAATTGTGCTGCCCTGACCCCCTCTTTAATCGAAACGGAGCTGTTCGGGCACGAAAAAGGGGCTTTTACCGGTGCTTTCCAGTCACGCAAGGGCCGGTTCGAGACCGCCGAAAGGGGCACCCTATTCCTGGACGAAATCGGCAGCATCCCTTTGGAGGTTCAGGAAAAAATTCTGCGGGTCGTGGAGTACGGCACCTTTGAGAGAGTCGGGGGTGCAGCACCTGTTGATGTGGACGTACGTCTGGTGGGGGCCACCAACGCAGATTTGCTAGCCCTGACAGCCAGGGGTCTGTTCAAGCAGGATTTATTGGATCGTCTTTCCTTCGAGGTGTTGTTTTTGCCGCCCTTGAGAGAGCGGAAGGGAGATATTTTGCTCCTGGCGGACCATTTTGCCCACAGAATGGCCTTTGAACTCGGTCGAGAGGAGACGCCTGTTTTTAGCAGGGAGGCAACGCGCATGATGGAACAGTATGCCTGGCCGGGCAATGTGCGTGAATTGAAAAACGTGGTAGAAAGAGCCGTGTACAGAACCGAGTTTTTCCCTATTACGGAGATGGACTTCAACCCATTTAATTCGCCCTATGCGACATCTCTGAATGGTGTGGTTTTGGAGAAAGAAGCGCCGATTGTCAACACACAAGAACCCGACTTGACATCGCTGCATCTGAAAGAAGCGGTGAAAAAACTTGAAGTTCAATTGTTAAAGAGAGCTCTTGAGGAATCCAGATACAATCAGAAAAAAGCGGCCAAACAACTGGGATTGACCTACGATCAGTTGCGGGGTTTGCTGAAAAAGCATGCAGGAGCACTGCAAGATCCATCAGCGTGATGCGTCAGCTATTTTTTTTGCGGCCTCTCCAAGGATCATTGTGTCTATCCCGACAGCAATCAATGTATAGCCCTCTTCAACATATGGTTTAACTGCCTCAGGGTTGGCCCCGAAAATGCCCGTGGGAATGTTCGCCTTATCCGCGCACTTTTTTATCTTTGATATGGCATCTTGGACCTCGGGATCATTTACCAGACCTGTTTTTCCCATGCTGACCGAGAGGTCGTAAGGACCAATGAACAGGCAGTCAATTCCGGGTATGCTGGCGATTGATTCCATGTTCTGAATGGCCATGATATGCTCAATCTGCAAAATTATGGCTGTTTCTGCATTTGCGGATTCAACGTAGGTTTTGAAATGGGCACCATAGCCTTGTGCCCTGGCAATACCTGCACTGCGGGAACCCTCAGGGGGGTATTTGCACCATCGAACAGCCCGGGCAGCTTCTTCAGCCGTTTGAATCTGGGGCACAACGATACCTGATACGCCGATATCAAGGCTTTTTTTTATCCAGACCTCGTCATTTAACGGCACGCGTATAACGCACTCAACTTGTGGGTTAGCCGCCTGAAGGAGGGCTTGGGCATCCTTGATGCCCAGAGCGCTGTGTTCAAGGTCAACAAAAAGCCAGTCAAATCCTGCAGAACAGAGGATTTCGGCAATTTCTGGTGATGGCAGTGTCACCAGGGTCCCCACAAGCGGCGACTGTCGGGCAATTCTATTTTTGAGAGAATGTTTCATTTAGTCTTCTTTTTGTCGATGGCTTTTGTTAAAGCGGCACGATGGATGTGACCGGCAAAATGAACCGGGCTTTTTCCGTAAATAGGGTCCCAACCGGCCGGGTCCGCGCTGCAGAAAAACTGAACCTCCAGTCCTATGCGCGTGGGCGCTTCCGATATATCGCATCCGATAATTCGCGAGGCGGCTTCCCAGGTGGCACCACAGGGCGCACCTCTTCTGACGGAAATCTTTTTGATTTTATTGGCCTCTGTTATCTCGACATCCAGTTCCGGTGAACCGAATAGGTCACCGTACGTTCCCAGGCAATCCTGCCGGGCAAGACCGCATCAGGTGGGCGGGGTGATGACATGGCTGGGGTGATGTTTTTTCCCGGAAGCCACCAGTGGGATTTCCTTTTGGGAACAGATTTCGGCCAGATCATAAGACAGGTCAGGGTGCTGCAGAAAATCCAAGACAAGGTCTGCTACAATTTTTTTTGGCAGGTATTGCCTGGCGTCATCGATGACCGGGGGAAGATCGTTTTCAATGGAGATAATCTCCATTTGAAATTGGTCACCGCCATATTTTTGGATACCGGCAATCTTGCTTTCACCTCGCCGGTTTTGTTGAAAAACAATAATCTTCATAGATAATCTACCCATTTCCAACGGTACTGCTCTTTTTTTTGTTCCCTGGTCAAATAATTTTTTTCAATGGCAACTTTAAGTGTTTTACGGATCTGTTCCAATGTGTGCGGAATGGTTCCGTTCACGAGATCTGCCAGCTGATCCAGTTCGGTTTTATCTGGGCTGTTTGATTTTTTACAGGGAAGCCAGCCCATTTTTTCAATCACTTCTTTGATCATCAGGTCGTAAATCAGAACGATATGTTCCAGGTTGGTGAGGGGCCAGGCTTCTTCCTCGCTGGCCTCACCATTGTCACGGCGTTGTTTAATGTCATCGAGCCAGATGTCGAAATTTTTCTGCCAGTCTTTGACGATGTTGTCCAGGGTCTGCTGATCAACGGCCTCTGTCCTGACAATGGCCTGATTGGCATGGTAGTCATTCCAGTCATTGCTCATGATCTGGATATCGTAGGACTGACTGTTTTCCCTGACATCCGTACCTGGAAAGGGTGCCAGAAGGTGATAGCCATGCAGGACACCCATGCTTTTGAGACGTTTGGCAAAGGCAACGGTTTGTTGCAGGGTTTGCAATGTCTCGCCCGGGAGGCCAAGAATGAATGATGCCTGGGGGGTGACACCCACATCGTTACACATGCTTACAGCATCGATAACCTGATCCAGGGTGATGCCTTTTTTGATGGTGGTAAGGATTTCAGGGCTTCCTGATTCGACACCGAAACTTACAGCCGTGCATCCGGCCTGTTTCATTTTCTCCAATGCCGGACGTGAAACGGTGTCGACTCTGGCAAAAGACGTCCATTGGATTTTGAGTTGCCGCTGGAGAATTTCATCACAAACCGCCATACAGTGCTTTTTGGAAGCCGTAAAAAGATCGTCCGCAATATTGATCTGGTGAAAACCAAGGGTGCTCAGATAAGCGAGTTCATCGACGACTTTTTTTGGATTTCTGTACCTGACCTTGGCGCCGACCATTTTTCTGCCCACACAGAAAATGCATTGAAAGGGACATCCCCTGCTGGTTGTCATGCTGATGGGTAAGCCCAGCGCCCGATATCTTCCATGGGGGATCAGATGTCTGGCGGGTTCAGGTAAAGCGTCGATGTCTTGGATAAGGTCCCTGGGCGGGGTTAAAATTATCCTGCCGTGGTCCTGATAAGCCAGGCCTTTGGTGTTGCCTGGGTTTTCACCCTGTTGAAGAGCCGTAACCAGTTCGACAAGTGTTTCTTCCCCTTCTCCCATGACGATAAAATCGATTTCCGGGCAGGATTGCAGGGTGTCGGAGGCACAAAACGTGACGTGTGGTCCACCCATCACAGTGAGAATGTCTGGCGCGATAGTCTTGACATCTCTGAGGACACCGGCGGCATGTTCAAAATTCATGGTCACGGCTGTTGCGCCCACGAACTGGGGATCGAATGCTTTCAGGGTTCTGGCCAGGCGTTCTTTGGAGTAAGGGTAGACCACCAGGTCGAGGATCTGAACCTCGATTCCGGCGGCTTCAAGTACGGCCGCCAGGAATGCTAGCCCCAGAGGGGGCGAAGGTGTTTCCGAAATTGGATAATAGGGATTGATGAGCAGTACACGCATTTTTTCAGTCATTTCTTTATTTAAATACTATAATTTATCATAAACATGCTGTGAATAGGTTCCACAGCTCCAGGGGTTACCATATACGAAGTAACCAGCGCATTATTTTGACAAATGCACTTAAAGAAAAAATAGGGTCCGGAAAATATTTCCGGACCCTATGGGTGATCACTATATGGTTAGAAGCTTAAAAAAGTCCGCTGACCTGTCCGCTCTTGACATCTACATCCACACGCCTGTAGGCGGGGTTTGAACCGGTTCCCGGCATCAGACTGATGGTGCCGGCGCAGGGGCAGAGGAACTTGGCTCCTGAGTAGATCAGCACGTCACGCACTGGCAAGGTCCAGCCTTTGGGCGCACCCTTGAGTGTTGGATCGGCACTCAAGCTGAGATGGGTTTTGACCATCATGGTTGCAAAGTCGGCGTATTTTGGGTCATTCTCGAGCATTTTAGCCTTGGCTTCGGCTTCCGGGGTCCAAGTCGCACCATCGGCACCGTAGACTTCCTTGGCGATGATGTCAACGCGATCGCGCAGTTTCATCTCCAGTGGATAGAGGAATTTAAATTCGTTTTCTTCCTCACAGGCATCGACCACGGCATCGGCAAATTCCAGGGCGCCTTCACCGCCTTTTTCCCAGTGCTTGGATTCGGCACAGCGGGCGCCAGCTGCTTCGGCTGCTCTGCGGACAGCATTGCACTCTTCATCCGTATCTGTGTAGAAACGGTTGATACAGACCACCGGGTTGATTCCGGCCTTGCGAATGGTGTTGATGTGATGCACCATG
>JASJGV010000454.1:0-11334 GCA_033791325.1 Desulfobacterales bacterium
TTCCAGTTTTTTTACGGGTATCCCGATGCCGGTATCCCTCACCTAAAAAACCAGATGATACGGATTCCGGTCTCCGGTTTCGTGATCGACCACCAGGATAATCTCGCCTTTATCTGTAAACTTGACGGCATTGCCGATGAGGTTGAGAACGATCTGGCGGACTCTCGACGGGTCTCCGATGATCATTTCCGGCACGTCAGGATTCACCCGATAGGCCAGTTCCAGCTTTTTTTCATGGGCTTTGGTTGCAACGATCTTGAGGGATTCTCCTAAAAACTCCCTGAGGTTGAAAGGTATGTCCTCGAGCTCGAGTTTGCCGGCTTCGATTTTTGAAAAATCGAGAATATCGTTGATAAGTGCCAGGAGGGCATAAGCGGCGGATCGGACTACGTTCAGATCCTCTCGCTGTTCAACTGTCAGATCCGTGTCCAGGGAGAGCTCAATAAGTCCGATAATGGAATTGAGGGGTGTCCGGATCTCATGGCTCATGTTGGCCAGAAACTCGCTCTTTGACCTGCTGGCTGCCTCGGCGGCCAGTTTTTCCTGGTACATGGCCTCGGCCAGTTTTCGACGGGTGATATCTCGTAGAAAGCCACGGAATCCAGTGATATTGCCCAGGGGATCCTTGATGAGGGAGAGGGTGGTTTCAAAATAACCTTCGGAGCCGTCCATTTTTTTATAGGACCAGTCCAGGTCGTTTGACTGGGCAGTCTCATTATGTGAAATTTCCCTGAAGGCCTGCATCACCTTTTGTCCGATTTCTTGTGCCAGGATGGTATGGGTATTCTTACCGATGATATCCTGCTGTGATTGTTCGAGGATCTTGCCCAGGGAACTGTTGCAGAATGTCAAGATACCTTCCCGATCGAATTCGTAGTAGCCGTCCTCGATACTTTCGATAATGGTTCTGTACTTTTCTTCGCTTTGGCGCATGGCGGCTTCTGCGATTTTTCGCTGGTTGATCGTGAACTGTGCGTGGGAGCCAAAAATAGCGAAGAAGGCCAGTACCAGGAATCGGGTGAGAAGGTCATTGAAGTGTGGGCCGACAAGACGCTGGAAAAAACTGATATCATTGGGAAGCATGGCATATACCGATGCCTCGATGAACCAGTAGACAATAGCCACACCAAATCCGATTAAGGCCATGTGATCCAGGAATCGTTTTCTGCTTCTGTTTCTCATTGTTTTTATTCTATGATAAAATGATGAAAACTACAACAGTATTTTCCCACCCGACCCCCACCGGTTGTTATTGCTGATCCGTTCTAAACATATATATTGCGATCCGGTTTAAACTATGGTATTTTCCCACATCATGAAACAGTATGTCATCGATGAGATAAGAGCTGAAGATTATAAACAAATTAAAGCTTTTCTCGATAAGAAGTACGGGACATCAGAGCTGGGGGGAATTTACTGGGTTCCGGTGGATGAGGCTTTGCTGACATCGCTCCAGACATCTCACCAGTCATGTCAACCGTTCTATGTTGCCCTGGACCTTGAACCCGGCCGGTTATGCTGCGAACTGCTGATACGAACCAAGCAACGCGTACGCTGCGATTGTATGGGCTACGCTACCGAAAGACAGCGTAACTGGATTGTCGGCAGAATCGACGGGATATTAAAAAAACTGGAGATCATTACCTAATCACATGATACGTCACTTTTTGCATTCGGTCTTTATCATTATCTATGTCGTTCTGGCAACGGCTGTTATGGCCACTGTCGTTATCATTGTCGCTTTTTTCAGCAGGGATGGGAATGCCCCTCATCTGGTAGCCAGATCATGGGCGCGATCCATCCTGTTCATCAGTGGTATTCATGTTCATGTCAATGGACTTGAAAACCTGAACGTCGGTGGTTCTTGTATTTTGATGCCCAACCATCAGAGCAATTTTGACATACCAGTCCTGCTGGGGTGTCTTCCCGTCCAGTTCAGGTGGCTGGCAAAGGCCGAATTGTTCAAAATACCGATATTTGGCCGAGGCATGCGTGGCTGTGGTTATATCAGTATCGACAGATCCAACCGTAAATCAGCTTTCCAAAGCCTGAATGCAGCTGCGACCAAGATCCGGAATGGTGTATCGGTGCTGATTTTTCCGGAAGGAACCCGGAGTTGGGACGGAAAGATCCTGCCGTTTAAAAAGGGTGGTTTCGTGTTGTCCGTTGATGCGGGTGTTCCCATTGTACCGGTCGCTATTTATAATACGGGGTCCATCATGCCGAAAGGCAGACTGCTTATCAGGACGCGATCGGTCCGAATGGATATCCTGGCACCCATACCCACGTCTGGTTATACCCGAGACACAAAAGACGACCTCATGGATATTGTGAGAAACTCCATCTGTAACGCATTTGAAGAGAAGCCTGTGGATAGCACATGTCATTGAAAATCATACCTCTGGGGGGATTGGGTGAAATCGGCCTGAACATGATGGTCTACGAATATGACGATGTCATTTTTATCGTCGATAGCGGACTGATGTTTCCGGAAGACTACATGCTGGGTGTCGATTATGTGATCCCGGATATGGATTATATCCGTATCAACAAGGCCAAGGTACATGCCATCGTTCTGACCCATGCGCACGAAGATCACATTGGGGCACTCCCGTTCCTGCTCAAGGAGGTCCAGGTTCCTGTCTATGCGACGGCTTTTACGCTCGGGATCGTCCGTAACAAGCTGGAGGAGCATGATATTCTTTCGACAACCGACCTCTACGAGATTTCGCCCCGGGATTCCCTCAGGATCGGCCCTTTTGAACTTGAATTCATCAGGGTTTGCCACAGCGTTGTGGATGGTGTCGGGCTGGCTGTCAAGACACCCGTGGGGACCATTGTCCATACCGGTGATTTCAAGATCGACCACACCTCTCCGGATGATCTGAGGACGGATGTGGGCCGCTTTGCGCAGTGGGGCGAAACGGGTATTCTGGCATTGCTTTCAGATTCTACCAACGTGGAAAAGGAAGGCTATACGATTTCGACAAAACAGATAGGAGAGACCCTTGCGCGACTGGCGGGCAATTGTTCCGGGCGCATCATTGTCGCTCTGTTCGCATCGAATATTACGCGTATACAGCAGGTGGTGGATATCGCGGTTGAACTGGGCCGAAAAGTGGTTTTCAATGGCAGGAGCATTGAGTTGAGTGTCCGTATCGCAAGGGAATTGGGATTTCTGAAAATTCCGGCCGACATGGAGATCGAGGTCCGTTCTATCGGTGACCTCCCGGACGACGAAATCGTTATGATCATGACCGGCAGCCAGGGCGAACCCATGTCGGCGTTAGCCAGGATGGCCGCTGGTACGCATAAACAAATCACCATCAAACCGGAAGATACGATTCTTTTGTCATCGAAGTTCATCCCGGGCAACGAAAAAGCCATTACCAATATTATAAACAATCTCTATCGCAGGGGTGCGGATGTTGTTTATGAAAAGATCTCCGCGATTCATGTGTCGGGTCACGCATTTCAGGAAGAGCTGAAGCTCATGATCAACCTGGTAAAACCCAAGTACTTTATTCCTATTCACGGTGAATTCAGACACCTGACCCTGCATAGCCGCCTGGCGCAACAGGTCGGTATCCCCAAAAAGCGCGTGCTGGTGGCGCAGAATGGTAATGTCATCGAATTTGCGAAGCACGGTGTTTCTGTCAACGAGCATGTTCCTACGGGAAAAGTGCTTGTAGATGGCAAGGGGATCGGGGACGTGGGCCGAAGCGTCCTCAAAGAACGGCATACCCTTTCCAAGGAAGGACTGGTAGTGGTGAACATGGCTTTTGATGAGGAAACGGGTATTATCGTGTATGGACCGGAAATCGTGTCACGCGGATTTGTTTTTGAAATGGAGAAAGGGCACCTCGTGCGTGATGCTCAATGTGTTGTTTTGGAGATTGTGGAAGAAATTGGTCCGGAAGTAATCAACAGGATCGATAAGATCCGGCACGAGGTTCGAAGGGCATTGCGGCAGTACTTTTTTTATACCATTGGGCGCCGTCCCGTCATATTGCCCTTTTTTACGGAGTTATAGTGCGAAAAGAAATCATAGGTATTGTGTTGTTTTTTCTGGTCATTTTTACGCTGATCAGTCTCTTGAGCTATAGTCCGAATGACCCCTCGATCAACAATGCCCGGGCCGGTGGTAACATCCACAACCTGTTTGGGGTATTCGGGGCCCATACGGCAGGAATTCTCATCGGTCTGTTCGGTATCGGTTCGTTCTGGTTGCCGGTGCTGTTGCTGCTCATGAGTATCCATTTTTTTGGCAAGCAGCCGGGCAGAACCGCCGTCTATAAGACCTTGGGTGGACTGTTTCTCATCATTACCACTGGCAGCCTGCTGGCACTACACAATGACTCTGTGGCGATTTTCGGTGGTCGTTTTTCCAGTGGCGGAGTCATCGGTATTCCCCTGAAATCATTTCTGGTCAAGTACACCAATCACACCGGCGGCATCATTATCCTATTCCTGGTGTGGCTGATCGGGTTTATTCTGACAACGGGCTTTTCGCTCATTCGGTTTGCCCAGTTTATTCACCGGAAATGGGGAGGGCTTTTCGACAGACTGAAAACCCTGTTGATCAAACTGAAAACCCTGCTGATCAAATGGAAAGAACGCAGAGAAAAGGCCAGGAAACGGACAAAGGTTGTCAGGGAAAAGAAAAAACAAAAGGTACCCGAGGTCACTATCAAGGCACCCAAGCCCAGGCCTATCAAGAGGGTGGCGGTTCCCAAACAGGACGTATTTGAATTCATGCGCGGAGACAAGGGATTTCAATTGCCTTCCGTTAACTTTTTGGAGGATCCGGATACCGTTCCGGTTTCGGCGGACAATGAAAATCTCAGAATGCAGTCCAAGCTGCTCACCAAAAAGCTGGAAGATTTTGGTGTGAAGGGGAGCGTGGTAACGGTCACACCGGGCCCCGTCATCACGACCTTCGAATACGCACCGGCACCGGGTGTCAAAATTAACAAGATTGTCAATCTGGCCGACGATCTGGCCTTGACCCTTCGGGCAACAAGTATCCGCATCGTTGCGCCGATACCCGGGAAAGCCGTCATTGGCATCGAGATTCCCAATGCTGAGCGGGAAACGGTGCGTTTCAAGGAGATCGTTGTTTCCGGTGTGTTCGAAAAATCCAAGTCACCCTTGACACTGTGCCTGGGCAAAGACATCGTGGGGAATCCGGTTGTAACCCAGATGAACAAGATGCCCCACCTGTTGATTGCCGGTGCCACCGGTGCCGGTAAGAGCGTTGCCCTGAACACCATGATCAGCGGTTTTCTCTACAAGTCATCACCCGATGATCTGAAGCTGATTATGGTGGACCCCAAGCGTATCGAACTCTCCATGTACGACGGTATCCCGCACCTGATAACGCCGGTGGTGACCAGTGCCAAGAAAGCCACCAACGCCCTGTTCTGGGCGGTGAAAGAAATGGAGCGCCGCTATGAAATACTGTCTGAACAGCAGACCCGGAACATCGATCAATACAACCAGAAGGTGGCCAAGCAGGGACCGGACAAGGATGGCAATACACCGGAAAAACTTCCCTACATCGTCATCATCATCGACGAGTTGGCGGATCTCATGATGGTGGCATCCCGGGACGTGGAAGTCGCCCTGATGCGTCTTGCACAGATGGCACGGGCTGCAGGCATTCATCTGGTCATCGCCACACAGCGACCTTCCGTGGATGTTCTGACTGGCATCATCAAGGCCAATTTCCCCACACGGCTCACGTTCCAGGTTTCCTCGAAGACGGATTCGCGGACCATCATCGACACCAATGGCGCCGAGAGCCTTCTTGGAAACGGGGATATGCTGTTTTTACCACCGGGTGCAGCCAAACTTCAACGAATCCATGGCGCCTACATTTCCGAAGCGGAAGTTGTCAAAATTACAGAATTTCTGAAGTCGCAACGGCCCCCCGAGTACCTGGAAGATGTCATTCAGGCCCCGGTGGAGGAAGCCGCTGAAGAGGGCGAACGTGAATACGATGAAAAGTACGATGAAGCGGTTGCCCTTGTCACCCGGACGCGACAGGCATCCATTTCCATGGTTCAGCGGCATCTCAGGATCGGCTACAACCGGGCAGCCCGGATCGTCGAAACCATGGAACAGGAGGGACTGGTGGGACCTTCGGACGGAGCCAAGGCACGCGAGGTACTGGTGAGGGGATACGAGGATCTTGATTGAGGCACAGTGGGAATTGTTTGAGCAGGTCAAGGGGTTTTTGGATAGAGCCGAGGGGGAGGCGCTCCATGCCATTGCCAGGGATGCCGGTAGACACGGGCCCTGCCTGGAAATCGGGAGTTACTGCGGCAAATCGACCATCTGCATCGGCGCTGCCTGCAGGGAAACCAACAGTATCCTGTTCACCATTGATCACCATACGGGTTCGGAAGAGCAGCAGCCCGGCGAGGAATATTTTGACCCCGATCTGTTCAATTATCAAACCTTCCAGATAGATACCCTTACAACATTCAGAGAGACCCTGCGACAGGCCGATCTTTTAGACGCGGTGGTGCCCCTGGTCTGCCGGTCTGATGTGGCGGCCCGCCACTGGGACACTGGACTTGCCATGGTCTTTATCGACGGCGGTCACGCGGCAGAAACCGTCCGTCTCGATTACGAATCGTGGGTGCCTCACATCCTGCCGGGGGGTTACCTGGTGTTTCACGATATTTTTCACAACCCGGAAGAAGGCGGCCAGGCACCCTATGACGTGTATCGTCTCGCTGTTTCCTCAGGCTGTTTTATTGAACAACCCATGGTCAATTCCCTCGGTATTCTGCGCAGAAAATCCTAAAGAATATAAATAGATACCCGAGTCCAAGGGGCCGGCACTGATTCGACCCTATAAGATATTAATATCATGCACATTCAGCGTGTGATAAATTCTAAATCCGAATATCGAAATACGAAACAAATCCAAATATCAAATGCCCAAATGATTCAAACATAGTGCTTGGACTTGTATCTCGAAGGTCTTGTTTTGATCATTCGAATTTGGATCATTAGGTATTGTTTAGGATTTTGAATTTCGTGATTCGGATTTAAGTATCTACCGATATTAGCATAGCCAAATTTCTCTGACCTGGCCCAAAGGACCAGGTTTTAAATGACGGGATAAATAATCTTTACGCCACCTGTTCGCACCGGGTTTCAACAGTAAACAGGATGAGAACAGCCCCCAATACCAGCCAGGCCAGCATTAGGGAGAAACCCAGTTGGTAAGCACCGAGACTGTAGTTCTTGATACCGTCAAGCCCGCTACCCTGCCTGTGAAGATCCAGTATGATCCCGACGGCGGGCTGAAGAATCATGGGGCCAAGCATTACCCCCATGTTGTAGACACCAGTAGCGGTGCCGGCAAGAAAAGGTGGCACGGATTCCTTGACAAAGGCAAAGCCGATTATCATGCAGCCCGAGGAAAATCCGGCACACAAGAACAAAACCGTGAGAATATTCAACGACAGCCCCGGGACAAAAATGATCACCACCCAGGACAGAACACCGATGATACAACCCAAAACATAAAGGGGTTTCCGTTTTCCGATACGATCGGACAGGGCGCCGAAAACAGGACCACCTACAGCCCAGGCAACCAGAAGTGTCGAACACAAAGCCGCGGCGCCAGTCTGGGACAAACCATAGTGGGTTGTCAGGAACGGAACGCCCCAGAGACCGGAAAAAGTCAGCACACTGCCCACAATTCCGCCAGGAATTAAGCACAACAACCAGGGATTGCGGTGTTTGAAAATCTCTTTTATGCCGGTCATAATCCCATGGTGCGGCGTCGCCCCGGAAACCACATGGGCGTAAGAGGTATATCCTTTCTCTCCAGGATCGTCCCGTACCAGCATCCAGATGAGGCCTGCTACAGCCAGGGTGATCAACCCCGACGCTATCATCACAGGGCGCCATCCTGCTGCGCTGACCAAGAGCCTGAGGGGAACCCCGGCAAAAACGGCTCCGATAAGCCCGCAAAAGAGCGCCAGGCCTGAAGTCAAGGCAAATTGACGAGGGGCAAACCAATGTGCGGCAAGCTTCAGCATAGCCACAAAGGCGACGGCCACCGACCCCCCAATCAGCAGACGTCCCATGCCCGCCCATATGAAACCGGGAGCCATGGCAAAAACCAGGGTGCCTGCCCCGGCAACCAGTGCGCCCACGCTGAGCAGGCGGCGGGGACCCCAACGATCGGCAAGGATACCGGTGGGTACCTGCATGGCCACATAACTGTAAAAATAAATACCTGACAGATTGCCCAGTCCGGCGGCACCGATGTTGAAAGACATCATAAGCTCTGTGGTCATGACTGCCGGGGCCACTCGCTGGTAAAATCCGATTAGGTAGAGAATCGCACCCAGACCCCAGACCGTCCATGAGAGTGTTAGCGGAGGATAGTTTTCTGTCTTATTCATTGTATGGATCGTTTTTTTTTGTATAAACCGTCCCGCATCAGACATTTTTCCTGAAATAGAGCACCAGACTCTTCCCCATGAGCGGGTTGAGGAGCTGATCCAGAAGACGGGTCAAGCGGGGCTTCTCCATAATATCCCAGGTTAAGAACCGGTGGTATATCTTGACCAGGGGGTGATGATCCCGGGTGGGGCCTACTCCGCATTTGAGCCACCAGTAGGGGCTGTGAAGGCTGTGCGCAAAATGGGACCCCCAATGGGTGAAACCGGCTGCCTCCAGCAGACCGATGATCCCTTTTTTGTGATAAATCCGGATGTGACCCTGGTTGACCTTGTGGTATTCATGGGACAACATCCAGCAGATGCGTTCCGGCATGTAGCGCGGAACGGAGAGGGCCAGGTGTTTTCCCGGTTTGAGGATTCTTGCCAGTTCCAGGACGGCCTGTTTTTCTTCGGGGATGTGCTCCATCACTTCCGAACAGATAACCAGGTCGAATGCATGACGTTTATAGGGCAGATGACGGATGTCGGCGATATTCAATTGCCAGGTGCCCCCGCCGTGCTCCCCCCGTTGATCGTGAAAATGCAAACGGCTCCCGGCTTCCCTGACATCATCAATGGCGAGATCTGCCCCGATGACAAAGGCATATTTGCAACGGTAAGCTTCACAGGTATGCCGGCCGCTTCCGCAGCCGATATCCAGGATGCGGGAGCCCGGTGCGATGGGGATCCTGTTAAAATCGATGGTGATCATGGATGGCCTCCCGGTAGCACGCCACGGTCTTTTCTGCAGCCTTTTTCCAGGTAAACTGGTTCTGAATACGCTCGAAACCTTTTCTCCCCAGCTGTAAAGCGTGGTCCGGGTTGTCAAACAGGTTCTGTATGGCGTGACCCAAAGCGCCTGGATCAGCAGGCGGTACCAGGACGCCGGCATCGCCTACCACCTCCGGCAAGGCGCCTCCTGTGGTACTGACCACCGGGACACCGCACGCCATGGCTTCACCGGCCGGAATTCCGAAACCTTCGTAGAGAGAAGGAATAACGGCGATGGATGCTTTGGCATACTGCCGGACGAATTCGGCATGCCCGATGCGGCCCGTAAACTTGATGAGATGGCCGATGTCAAGTTCTTGAATCTTTTTTTCGATGCCGCCGTTTTTTTTTGGAGACCCGATTACCACCAGCTTGAGCTTGTATTTACGGGAAAGGTCGGCAACCGCCTGGAGAAGGTAATAGAGTCCTTTCAAGGGGATGTCAGCACTGTTGGTGACGATCAGGCGATTTTTTTCACGTTGGATCTCAGGCATCGGGTAAAACTGGTCGGTGTTGATGCCATTGGGTATTATACGAAAGCGCTTCAATGGGATTTTAAAATCCTGCCCAATGTCGTTTCTGGCCGATTCCGACACCGTAATGATGTGGGAAAATGTTCTCGAAACGATTCTCTGCATTCTCAGGAAAGAATGCCAGCGCAGGTATTTCAGCTTTTTCCAGAATGCCCGGACACTCCGGATGGCAAGATCACGGTCCACCGTGATGGGATGATGGATGGTGGCGACCGTTGGGATTCGCCGTTTGATGGCCCAGATGCCGTAAGAGAGACTCTGATTGTCATGGACGATGTCATATCGATGGAGATGCTTTCTCAAATAATGGTGTGCACGGATACCAAAGGTGAACATCTCCGGGAACCCCATGGTGGAAACAGAAACCCATTCCAGCAGGTTGATGGGGTTGGATAATTCCCTCAGAGAAGGAACCCGAAAGGGATTCTCGGAGTTGTACAGATCGAGGCACGGTAGCCTGACCAGGGGAATGTCCGGATCGATCAAAGGATCCGGTGGCCCCGAAAGGATTTCCACCCCATGCCCCAGATCCTTGAGAGCCCTTGAAAGGTTCTTTAAATAGACGCCCTGGCCTCCACTGTGCGGGTTGCTTCTGTAGCTGATGAGACAGATATTTAACGGGCTTGTTGTGTTCATAGTATTCATCGTGTTTACCGAACTTGTTTGACAGCCTGAGGTAGACGGTGGACTTGATTACCGTTGCAACTGCCATTCCGTCAAGGGATTTTTCTTTACAGGCGACATTTGTCTTGACCCGTTAATTGTCGTTCCATATGTTCAGAAAATCGTTGCACGATTTTATTGGACGCGATGTTGTCGTTATTGTTATAAGCGTTGTTATAAATATGTTTCGAATGCGTCTCTCGGCTCCAGGTGTAACCGGAAAGTCATTTTGACAAATGCTACAAAGACGGGTTTACCGCTTCTGCAAACCGGGGATATTGATTTTTTGGGGCGAAAAGTTGAAACGGATATTTTAAGCATGGGTTATGTTGATCAAAATCAAGATGAAAGACAAACGAAGGGCTCAGCAATGCCTGACAGGGTCATGATTATGGAGGTGGGGCCCAGGGACGGGTTGCAGTTCGAAAAAAAGATACTCCCCACCCCACTGAAAGTCGAACTCATCACGGATCTCGTGGCGGCGGGATTGCGGGAGATACAGGTGGCTGCATTTGTAAACCCCGGCATCGTTCCACAGATGGCGGACGCAGATACGCTGGTGGCGCAGCTGCCGAAACAGTCGGGGGTTGTCTACAACGGCCTGGCACTGAACGTCAAAGGCGTGGAACGTGTCGCTGCTGCCGGCTTGAAATCCATCGAGGTTTCCATGTCGGCCAGCGAGACACACAGCCGCAGGAACGTCAATATGACCATGAAAGAATCTGCGATCCAGGTCGACCAGATGATACGTCTTTCCAAAGAGCTGGGCCTGTCCGTCCGTGCAGGGATCCAGTGTGCCTTTGGGTACCCGGGTGAAGAATCTATACCCTTTGAACGAATTCGGCGTATCGTGGAAAATTATATGAAGCATGACATCGAGATTCTGAACCTGGGAG
>JASJGV010000455.1:0-3644 GCA_033791325.1 Desulfobacterales bacterium
CATAGCCAAATATCTCTGACATGTCCCAAAGGACCAGATTTTCAATGACGGAATAAATTCTCTTTAATTTTTATCCGCTCGCAAACCCTGCCGCCACCCACCCAGGAGATGCAGGTGCAGATGAAATATCATCTGTCCCCCACCTCGCTCAACGTTAAAAACAAGTTTGTATCCCGATACGGCTATCCCTACTTCATCCGCCATGTGCTTTCCTGCCGATATCAGGGACGACACAATGCCATCGTCTGCAGGTGTCAGATCATTGATACTGCGGATGTGTTTTTTAGGAACAACCAGCAGATGCACCGGTGCATGTGGGTTTATGTCCTTGAAAACCACCAGTGCTTCATTTTCGAATAGAAAGTTCGTGTCTGTTCTGCCGTTGATGATGTTACAGAAAATACAGTCTGTCGTCATTTGATAGTAACCTCCGGATTTTTTTAATTATAATTCTCCACTGATTGCTGCAGGGACAGGCACTTTAACCTTTCGTATCGGAGCACACAATCACATCCTATAAAATCGTGCTGCTATTTTATTACTTGACAGTCTATTTGCTACATTGTAGCATATAGCAATTGCTAAATAAATGGACCTATCTTTTTATCTTACCCATAAGGTGTCAATGCCATGAAAAAGAATAACATCATCAAAGCAGCAACCCTATTTTTTGCCACGCAGGGTTATGACGGGACAACAACCAAGGCTATCTCAGACAGGGCCGGTGTAACGGAACCGCTCCTGTACTATCATTTTACCGGAAAAGATGAAATCTATATCTCGATTCTCAATTCGGTCTTTTCTGACTATTTCAAGCAATTGGACGTGTTGAAAAAAGAAACAAAAACCATATTCGAAAAGATTGAAAACCTTTTTTTGCTACACTTCAACCTTGCCAAAAAAATGCCCAATGAGATGGCTCTCATTTTATCTCCTCGACCCGCAAAACTGAATGACCCGGAAAATTTTTACACTAAAACCACAAAAAAACATAAGCAACGACTGAAAACTTATATTGGCAGCTGTTTAAAAAAAGGGTTAGATTCCGGTGAGTTTAATCCCGTCCAGGTAAAGGAGACCACCAGCATCATCATAATGATGCTCAACGAAATTCTTCAGAATAAAGATTATAAAGATAGTCAGGTCATGCGTGATTCCGTCATTGATTTCTGGCGCCGGATTCTTGTTATCTGATTTTATACCGCTTGTCATAATAATGTTCCGGAAAATAGGATGGCGGCATAAGGGTTTGTAGCAGAAAAACGGTCCTTAATCAGAACGTTTTTCTGACAACCCCTATAAACTGAGAAAAGACCTTGACTAAAACGATACATTGTGGTATATTGTATATGTTGCATCTGAGTAAATTCGAGTAAGATGCATATAACTGAAACCAATCACCAGAACGATAGGGGGTGATTTTATGGATACAGATACAGACGTAAAAAAAGATCAATCAAGCGAGAGCGCTAAAGAACAGTCTGGATCAAGTTCATGCTGTTGTTACTATGTCGATCCCTGCGGTTGCTATGTTGACCCGTGTGGGTGCCATGTTTCCAGCTGCTGTTGCTGATAAATAAGATCGTATCGCACGACAAAAGGGGATTGCTTTTAAAATAGCAACCCCCTTTTTTATTGACATCAAATAGAAGCTATATCAGTCCCTTGCCCTTTAGGCGTTGGACACAGTTGATGTCAATATCCAGAACCTCGGCCATACGAATTTTAGCTTCGATCCCCTTTGCACATCCCGGTAGCGGGGAAATACTGCCTATTTCCAGATCTTCACGAACTTCCGACATCAACACAGGGTCGGAAAGATCGCTAACTGAAACACGCAACTTGTCGGCCACATACGCTTTTGCGTCGTTTATCTTCATACCACGGGTCATTTGCATTCGCGCCACCAGATCTCCGGCAGCCCGCATTCCGCCCATGCCCGAGGCAATAGCGTGTGAAATAGCCATGCCTAACGGATCACCTACGCCAACCTACAAGCCGTCAAGCCGGCAGATTTCCACCATGGCGGCAGATGCACGGGATGTAATATCCACCGGCGGATGATTGGTTATGGGGACACCTCCAACACCCATGCCCATATTCGCATGAATCGGAATATTGGCCACCTCGCAGCAGGCCTTTGTAAAGGTAATCACCCGAGCCAGATTCCAGGGACAGGAATTGTTGGATTTGACATTCGCGACAGGTCCAAAAATAGTCACACCTGCTTTTTCCGCCATCCTGACTTGATCATGGGCATACATCCCGGCCAAGCGCTCGCCCTGGTATCTCAGGTCCCCGTGCATTCCAAGAACAAATTCCCCGGCCATTCCAAGTTCAATGCAGATACCCGGATATTTCTCATTCAGGATTTCAGAAGCCTGCAAACCGGCAAGAAAATCAGCATCTCCAGCAGCACCTACGGTATCAAGATTGATACCGTCTGCACCGGATTCAACCATGGCGCTGGCGACAAAGACAATATCCTTGACAGCCGCTTCTACTGAGTTCTCATAGGACTTCTGGACTTCATCGATCTTTCCCCTGACCATTAATTCCGAAGGGTTTTGAAATGGGCCGTCCGGTTGTGTATATAATCCCAGATTCGGCATGGCACCATAGAAAAGTGGTGGGTGCGTCACCATCAACACCTGCTCCAGAACGGTCTGTTCCATACCTGCAATCGGTTTGACCTGCTTGTAGCTGTAATCGATGTGACCCAGCTCAAGCGTATCAGCCCCCAGCAGCTTTTCATAGACCTGAAACGCTTGAACACGATGGACATCGATGGCAGTACGCATCATTTTGATTGGCGCACCATCATAAGATAGTACGACTTCATGACCAGGTTCCACGCCAACAAACCGATACGGTGCCATGAAAAGATCGAACAGGTATTGCAGCTCTTCCTTGGATAGAGCGGGAATCCTGCCATATTCGGCGGCATCTTCCGTACCTTCTACCAGATCCCCCATGAGTTTTTTTTCGGTCATCTCAACGGGAAACCCGTCACCCATTCGTGTCATTATTTTTCCCATATGATCTCCCTTTTTCCGTTATTTAAAATCTGGTCCTTTGGGCCAGTTGTAAATCCCGCTACGCGGGGGTCAGCGCTTTACGAAATTCTGTCTCCTGACTTCTGTCTTCTGAATTCTCTGGCTAATATATTGGGTGATAAAGCCCATTATAGGGTCGAATCAGTGCCGGGGCCTTTGCACCCGGGTATCTACCTATTTTGAAACACCCAGCTCCCTTTCCGCTTCCTCCACAATCGATCGAATGGTGGCCAGAACATCATCAGGCAGCGGATCGGGTTTATGGGTTTCTAATATACGTCGGGCCTCTTCCGAAGCCCTTTCAGATATATCTGTACTGCCGGAGGCTTCCCATTCTTCCCGCATCCTACGGTCAATGAGTTTGGGTTGCGATTGGGATCTCATATGTTTATACGTGGCATCATGACTGAGAAAATCTTTCCCAATCCCGATCTCCCGAATGACGTCCACCGCCAGGGTTTCGTCGTTAACCGGGATGCCATGCAATAAAAATTTGATCATCCTGGCAAATTCGTTGTCCATAACCAGCTGGCCAAAATCGATGGTCATACCCATTTCAATCATACCCAGGCCGTAAATCAGGTTGGC
>JASJGV010000456.1:0-3968 GCA_033791325.1 Desulfobacterales bacterium
GCACACGTATGGCAAGTCCATTCAGCTTTCCGCTGAGTTCAGGCAGCACCAGAGCAACGGCTTTGGCTGCGCCCGTTGTCGTGGGTATCATGGATAGGCCGGCCGCTCTTGCACGACGGAGATCCTTATGGGGAAAGTCGAGAAGACGCTGATCGCCGGTATAGGCATGAATCGTTGTCATCAGCCCTGATTTCAATCCGAAATTTTCAAGAAGAACCTTTGCAAACGGCGCAAGACAGTTGGTTGTGCAGGAAGCGTTTGAGATAATGTGATGCTGTTTAGGGTCATACTTGCTGGAATTGACACCCATGACGATGGTAATATCCGGGTCCTTGGCAGGTGCGGAAATGATCACTTTGCGTGCCCCTGCAGTAAGGTGTTTGCCTGCATTCTCGCGGTCTCTGAACAGACCGGTGCATTCGGCAACGACATCCACGCCCAGTTCCTTCCACTTCAGTTGCTCAGGGTCTTTTATGGAAGTGAAAGCGACGGATCGGCCATCGACTTCAATCGCATCACCCTTTGCCTGGATATCGAGATCCAGTTTTCCATGCACGGAATCATAGGTAAGCAGATGCGCCATGGTAGCCGCGTCTGTTAAATCATTGATCCCAACGACCTCTACATCGGGGTGTTTCCAGGCCGCCCGGAATATGAGCCGCCCGATTCTGCCAAACCCGTTAATCCCTATTTTGATACTCATAGTTACCTCCTGTTCGTATAACGTAATTAAAGAATAATTCTCTGCTTTTGGTTAGTTGCGCGACTTGCCTTTAAGAATACTGCTGGCCATAGATATGCTCTTTTTTCCATATGTTTCAAGGCTTTCAGTCAGTTTGGTGAGTTCCATATCGGGACGAGAATTAATCGCTTTGATGAGAACAGGCAGATTAACACCGGAAAGAACTTCAATATGACCTTCTTCAAGAAAAGAATAGCTCAAGTTGGATGGTGTTCCACCGAACATGTCGGTCAGAATCAGAACACCTTCATCAGACTTGACCTTCTTGATTCCTTTTACAATTTTATCTCTAAGCGCATCGACGTTTTCATTTAAGTCAATGGATACCGATTCGATCGACTCTGGTTTTGAGCCGACAATAAACTGCGCAGCATCAACGAGGGCGTCTCCGAGCTGCCTGTGTGTCACGATAACAATGCCGATCATAATACATCCAATCTAGTCGCTTCCTGATCTGAGCGTTTTAAATTTTGGGTAATGAGCACGATACGTTTTTGCCTTTCTTTTCTTACAAAGGGATCAAATAGTCAAGTAGATCTAAACATTTTTTTTGGGTTAGAAATCTTCATCCTCTTCCCTGAGGGCATGATAGATTTCATCCCTGTCCAGTGCCTGCAGGAGTCTTTCCTTAAACGGGCCCTTCTTCAACAGCCTGGAAATTCTTGCCAGCAATTTCAAATGAAGTCCCGTGGAATTTTCCGGTGTAAGTAAAAGAAAGAATATATGGGTCGGCTTTCCATCCATGGATTCAAAATCTACACCACTCCTGCTGACACCAAATCCCAGGGCAATCGATTTCAGGTCATCCAGTTTACCATGGGGAATACCGACACCACCTCCGATACCCGTACTGCCAAGCCGTTCTCTTTCGATGAGTACTTTTACCAGAGTTTCCTGATCAACTCCTGTCGTCTCTACGAGAGGGGAAACAAGTTCTTCCAGAATGCCTTTTTTGTCTTTTGCCTTTAAATCATCAATAATGGCATTCTTGTTTAGTGCTTCAAGAATTCTCATTGGAAACTCGCAATCAGTTGGTTTGCCCTTGGAAAGGGTGGAATTCGCACTGGGTTTTTTGAAATCGGGTATCTACTTCAGCTATTGGGGCTGGATAAGTCCAAAGTGACCGTCCTTGCGCCGATACAGGACATTGATCTGACTGTCCCTTGCATTGGAAAAAACAAGAAAGTTGTTGTCAACCAGTTCCATCTGCATGACAGCCTCATCAACATCCATGGGCTTGTATTCAATATGTTGGATTTTAACCTGTCTTTCAAAATCATCTTCACCCTGGATGGGATCTGCAGAGATCGCATGCCTCCCTCTGACTTTGGATCCGGACCTTTTTTTGCTTAATTTTTCTTTACTTTTCTTGATTTGTTTTTCAAGCTTGTCCAGAACCATGTCTATGGCCGAATACATATCTTCGGTCTCTTCTTTTCCGTTGATATTAAGCCGGTCTCCTTTAATATTGATTTCTGCAATATGCCTAAATTTTTCTACCGACAGAACCACACTGGCTTCGGCAGGGTTATAAAGATACTTGTCAAACCGGTCCAGTTTATCGGACACATAGGTTCTCAAGTTTTCGGAGGAATCAATGTTCTTGAAAGTAACGGATGTCTGCATATGAATCTCCTTAGAATTGTTTGCGTTTGTTTGATGACAACACACCCAGCATCTCGCGGTATTTTGCAACCGTTCTGCGGGCGATATCGACATTTTGATCTTTCAACATATCTGCCATTTTACTATCACTGAATGGCTTTTTGGGGTTCTCGCTTTCAATGATTTTTTTAATTTTATCCTGCACACTGGCAGAAGCAATGGCCTCGCCGTGAATTCTTTTGATTGAACTGTTGAAAAAGTACTTCAACTCAAATATGCCCTGGGGCGTATAGGCATATTTATTCGTTGTAACACGGCTGATGGTCGATTCGTGCATCTCAATATCCTCAGCAACATCGCGCAGAACCATCGGTTTCAGATGCGTGATACCCTTATCAAAAAAGGATCGTTGAAATTTTAGAATACTCTCCATGACCCTGTAGATGGTTTTCTGTCGCTGATGGATACTGCGGATAAGCCATGCGGCGGACCGGAGTTTATCCTGGAGGTATTCCTTGGTTTCAGCGGAAATCTTATCGCCCTGTACCATGGCCTTTTTATAATACGAATTCACCTGTAGTTTTGGAAGGCCATCATCATTGAGAACAATCACAAAGTCATTTTCAGATTTGTAGACGTAGATATCGGGTGTTATGTACTGGACATCCGATTCGCTGAACTCACGGCCTGGTTTGGGTTCCAATCCCTTGATGACCTTGACAGCTGTAATTACATCATTCAGCCGAATTTTCAGCACTTTGCATATGGCGCGATAATTTTTATTTTCCAGATGATGCAAATGATTTTTGACAATTTCAGCCAGAATACTGTTGTCACCAAGCCCCAGATGTTTGATTTGAATCAGCAGACATTCACTGAGATCCCTGGCACAGACACCAATCGGATTAAAGGTCTGCAATATGGCCAAGACCTGCTCCACCTCCTCATGAGGTGCTCCGCTCGTTTCTGATATTTCATCAAGGGATACATCCAGGTAGCCATCTTTGGTCAGGTTTCCAATGATAAGACTGCCGATTTTTTCAGTGCCTGAATCAGGAGACGTCATTAAAAACTGCCAGAGCAGATGATCGATCAAAGACTCTTTCTTTGACATGAACGAATCGAAGCGGGGTGTTTCTCTCCCTTCAGTTTCTACCGGCATTCTTCCCGGGGAGTTATATTCCTCTATATAGTTTCTCCAGTCGATATCTTCATTGAGTTTGTCTTCAAAGGTTACTTCCTTGGTCTCCTCAGGCACTTCGGAATCCGGCCCTGTCTTTTCATCGGTGGCTTCTGGGCTTAGTGTTTCCTGCACCTCATCAAGCGCAGGATTTTCCTCGAGCTCCTGTTGAATTTTTTCGACGAGTTCCAGCCTCGAAAGCTGGAGAAGTTTTATGGCCATCTGCAGCTGTGGTGTCATGATGAGTTGCTGCGTCAGTTTCAGCTGTTGTCGTAGTTCAATTGCCATAATAAATTCGTTTCACGAATTTATGAAACGCGACTGTGTCGCTCCTTTTATTTAATGGTTAACAAATACTATAATTTAAATTCATCTCCTAAGTAGATTCGTCTGGCAACTTCACTGGAAGCGATGTGGTCCGGAGGTCCGGATTCAATAACG
>JASJGV010000457.1:0-8349 GCA_033791325.1 Desulfobacterales bacterium
GAGCCGCCCGTATCATGGTTCTCCACCCGTCCTGGTCCATCGAGAATAAGGGTATCAAAGAGGCCCGCCAGGTTATATCCCTGATCAAATTCATGGTGGCCAACACCATGCAGAAAGTGATTGACCGGGCACTGCAGGTACACGGCGGACTGGGTATGACAGATGACACGATCATCTCATTTTTCTACCGCCATGAGCGGGCGGCCAGGATTTACGACGGTGCCGACGAGGTTCACAAGGTGTCCGTGGCTCGCAGAATTCTGAGAGAGTACGAAGGCAAGACGGTAAGGTAGCTGTCCGGTTCAAAAGGAAAAAAGATGAAACAACAGAGCATTTTAGTCATCGGAGCGGGGTTTATGGGATCCGGAATTGCCCAGGTGTGCGCCCAAAGCGGATATCGTGTACACCTGATGGATATCAAGGAACAAGCCCTTGCCGATGCAGAAAAAGGGATAATCTGGTCCATCAAGAAGCTTTGTCAGAAAGGATGGCTGACGGAAGACCCTGCTGCTGTCCTGGGACGTGTGTCCTATGGAACAGATGTCGCTGCTGTAGAACGTGCGGCATGGATCATCGAAGCCGCGCTTGAGGTAGAGAGTCTGAAGATAGACATATTTACATCCTTGGAGGAAAAAGTGTCGCCGGAAACGCTTCTGGCAACAAACACGTCTTCAATTCCCATTACCCGGATCGCAGCCCATCTCAGCCGACCGGAGCGCCTGCTGGGTCTTCATTTTTTTGGACCGGTACCTTTCATGGGGCTCGTGGAGGTGGTGAAAGGAGAGCAGACAGCCACTCATGTGTTTGAAGCGGGAGTGGAATTCATTACATCCCTTGGCAAAACACCGGTGCGCGTAAACCGGGACATTCCTGGTTTTGTGATGAACCGGATTTTCTCTGCGGCATTCCGGGAAGCCGTGGACCTGGTATCGGATGGTATTGTCAGCCCGGAAGATGTGGATGCCGGTATGCGACTGGGATATGGCTGGAATGTGGGCCCCTTTGAAGTTGCCGACAATGCCGGTCTGGATACATTTGCGCTGGTGGGGCAATCCCTGGCTGATCTGGGCGAGGAGCAGCTGGTAACAAAATCGGATCTCCTGCTGAAAATGATTGCGCAGGGACGTCTTGGGAAAAAGGTTGGAAAGGGATTTTATCGTTATACAAAAGACGGGAAGCGCTTACCCTACGAAGAAGAAGATGTGTAAAAGAAGGATCCAAGGGAGAGTGATTGAGAAAGGTTTTATGTGTTAGGTTTTAACTCAACTTTCGGGGGTCAGAAAACGCCAAATGAATAATCCCCTGACGCTTTGCGAACTCGCCGTAAGGGCTTCTAACATCAGCACTTGCCATATGATTTAACAAGTATGGCCACTAAATGACCGTGTTTATGTATTGGATTATTGTTAACATGCGCTGATGTAAGGTGCCCTAAGCGGCTCAGACAGCGCAAATCGCCATTGGATCACCCATTTCGCTCTATCAATGGTCAAAACCCTAAAGTTGTGTTTTAAGTTTTAGGTTCAGCTATCAGCAACAATCAATTACGCGCGAAGCGCTAATATCACACGAAGTGTAAATGACATCGACAACGCGGTTTCTGCTCTATGTTATGTACGGTTTGTCTGCGTTGGAGATAGAGGGGTGATACACAAAAAATGCCTTTTGAAAAAGAACTACAGGATCTGGAAGAAAGAAGAGCCCGGGCACTGGAAATGGGTGGCAGGGAGAAGATCGACAAGCAGTATGCCAAGGGGAGGCTTAGCGCCAGAGAACGCGTTCATCGTCTCCTTGATCCGGATTCTTTTCTCGAGGTGGGCATGTTCAATCATTCCGATGTGCCGGGAATGGAGAGCAGGACTCCGGCGGACAGCAAGATAGGCGGGTATGGTACCATCGATGGGCGTACGGTGGGCATCCTGTCTAATGATTTCTCTGTGCTGGCGGCCACTTCCAGCCGTGTTGCAGGTCGCAAAGAAGGTGAGCTGAAACAGCTGTCGGTGCAATACGGGTATCCGGTGATCTATCTCGGGGAAGCCGGTGGCGCTAGGATGCCGGATATCATGGGTTCCAGGGGTCTTGCCTCTTTCGGGGGCGGGGGCTTTGACACCTATCTTCAAATCATGAGTCGGGTCCGAAAAACACCCATGATTACTGCCGTTATGGGAGAATGTTACGGTATGCCCACCTGGATGGCCTGCCTGTCCGATTTTGTGGTGCAAATCAAGGGCAGCGCCATGGGAGTGTCGGGACCAAGAATATTGGAGCTTGCCCTGAGCGAGTTCATTACCGATGAAGAGCTGGGGGGCTGCGAGGTTCACGGAGAGATAACCGGTATGGCAGATCGGATTGCCGAGACAGAAGACGACTGCTTCAGAATCATCCGGCAGTTTTTGAGCTATATGCCGCAGCACAACGAGGAAGCACCGCCTTGTCTGGATAATTTTGATGTATCCGCAGATTCGGAAACGCTTTTAGAAATCCTGCCTCAAAAACGAAACCGGGCGTATGACATGCACAGGGTTTTGAATGCTGTTTTTGACCGGGGAAGCCTTTTTCCCATTAAACCCGATTTCGGCAAAAATGTCATCACCGCCCTTGCCAGGATCAAGGGAAACGTGGTGGGTGTCGTTGCCAACCAACCCCTTGTCAATGCCGGCGCCATGGACACGGACGGTATCGACAAGGTCATCAGTTTTCTATGCCTGTGTGATTCCTTTAATATCCCCCTGGTGTTTTTCCACGACACACCAGGGTTTTTAGTGGGAAAAGCAGCCGAAAGAAATCGTGTGGCGGCCAGGGTGATGAATTATATGAATGCCCTGGGGTTAATAACTGTGCCCAAGATTTCCGTTATTGTCAGGAAAACATACGGTATGGCTTTCTGGAATATGGCCGGTTCGGGTTGCGGCACCAATTTTATCGTGGCGTGGCCTACTGCGGAAATGAGTTTCGTGAGTCCAGAAATTGCTGCTAATGTGGTCTTTGGCGGAAAAATACCTGCCACGGAGCGGGACAAGAAAGAATGGGAGAAACTGGTACAACAGATGGTAGACGATGCATCGCCTTACGGGGCTGCCGGTATGCATTACATTCACGATGTGATCGACCCCCGGGAGACACGGGATTATATAAGTCGGGCCCTGAAAATAAGTCAAGGTGTGCGGAACAAGGGTATCGGGGAACATCGGCTGGCGAACTGGCCAACCAAGTTCTGAGATAAGAAAAACCAAGAAAGAGAAATAATGAGTTAGAGAAAACATATATTTTCATAGAGACCTGTTGTCATTTGCTTCGCGTAATTAATTGTCATTTATTGTTGCTAAAAGCCAACAGCCATAAGCAACAATAAATTACGCGCGCAGCGCTAATGTCGCCCGAAGGGCTAATGACTATCAATGACAGCCGCAGGTTTAGGTGTACTCGAACGTTGTATAACCCAATCATATATTAAGAAGAACAGTAGAAGTTTTAATTAAGCAAAAGGAGAAAAAAGAGAATGGCACAGGTGATATCAGATCGTCGAGACATGGACTTTGTTCTGTATGAACAGATGAAAGTTGAAGACTTGTTGGCCTATGAAAAATACGAAGGCCTCAACAGAAAAGTCTTTGACATGATTATTTCGGAGGCGCGAACCTTTGCAATCAAGGAGCTTTTGCCCACGTATGCAGAGGGAGACCACGTTGGATTGCGGTTTGACAAGGGCCAGGTAAAAGTTCCCGAGTGTTTTCATAGACCTCACAAACTGCTCATCGAAGGGGAGTGGACCGCGTTGAACGAAGACCCGGAGGTCGGCGGTCAGGGATTGCCAAGCAGTATCGATATGGCCGTGGCCGAATACATTGTGGGCGGCAACTACCCGCTGATCAATTATGCACGCATGGGTCATGGTACGGGCAAGATGGTGGAGCTTTTTGGAACAGAATCACAGAAGTCCATGTTTCTCAAGAAGCTCTATGCCGGTATATGGGGCGGGACCATGCTCCTGACGGAGTCCAATGCAGGGTCAGATGTCGGGGCCTTGACCACCTCGGCCGTGAAGAATGCCGACGGCACCTACACCATTAAAGGGGATAAAATATTTATCACCAACGGTGAACACGACCTCCAGGAAAATATTATTCACCCGGTGTTAGCCCGCATAGAGGGCGCCCCTGCCGGAACCAAAGGGATCTCCATCTTTCTTGTTCCAAAAATATGGGTCAATGAGGACGGCAGTCTGGGTGAGCTCAACGATGTGGCTTGCACCGGTATCGAAGAAAAGATGGGTATCCACGCCTCTGCAACCTGCAGCATGTCTCTGGGGAGTAAGGGCGGTTGCCGGGGGTTTTTGCTGGGAGAAGAAAATCATGGCATGCGGATCATGTTCCACATGATGAACGAGGCCCGGCTGGGTGTTGGTTTTCAAGCCTTTATACATGCAACGACAGCGTATCTGTATGCCGTGAACTATGCTCGTGAACGGCTGCAGGGCCGGGATCTGGAAAAGTTTGCCGAACGGGATGCCCCTCCGGTAGCGATCATTAACCATCCCGACGTTAGACGTATGCTCTTGTGGATGAAAGCCCATGTGGAAGGTATGCGTAGCTTTGCCTACTATACGGTGCGGTGTTTTGACAAGCTGGCAAACACTGAAAAGGAAGAAGAGAAAGAGCACTATCAGGGTATGGTGGACCTCTTGACGCCCCTGGTTAAAGCCTACTGTGCTCAGAGAGGATATGATGTCTGCATCCAGGCGATCCAGGTGTATGGTGGGTATGGATATACACAAGAGTATCCGGTTGAGCAGATTGCCAGGGACTGTAAGATAACCTCCCTCTACGAGGGCACGGATGGCATTCAGGCCATGGACTTGCTGGCCCGAAAACTGGGTATGAAAAAGGGAAAGGTTTTCATGGAATTCTTGGAAAAGATTCAGAAGACCATCGCTCATGCCAGAAAACACGAGATCCTGGTTCCCATGGCCGACAAGCTGGAAAAAGCCATGAACACCCTGGGAGAATCTGCCCTGCATCTTGGCCAGAAAGCCATGTCACCGGAGTTTAAGAAGGCCTTTGCCCATGCATTTCCCTTTCTGGAAGTCATGGGGGACGTCACCATGGGATGGATGCTGCTGTGGCGCGCAGTTGTCGCTTCTGAAAAGCTCCAGGGCGGCGCCAAGAAAAAGGATGTCCGTTTCTATGAAGGCCAGGTCCAGACGGCCAAGTTTTTTATAAATGGGGTTCTTCCCGTGACCCTGGGCAAGATGGCTTCCATCAAGGATCTTGATGGTTCGGCCGTCGAGATCGCAGATGAGGGGTTTGGGGGGATGTAAAGACTGAGGGGTTGAACAATGTGTTAAGTGTTAGGTTTTAAGTTTTAGGTTCTGCTCCGAGCTATCAGTTACGATCATTTACGCGCGTGCGCAAATGACGCACGAAGTGCTAATGACCATCAATGACAGCCGCAGGCGAAATAACCATCAATGACGGCCGAAGGCTAAATAAAGGAGTCTTGTATGAAAACCGAATTTAATACCATCCAGGTGGAAGCGAAAGACGGTGTGGCAGTGTTCAGTATGAACAATCCGCCGGTCAATCAGCTTTCAAAACATTTTGTGGAGGATCTGGTCCAGGCTCTGACGGCGGCTTACGAGGACGACGATATCAAGGCCCTGGTTCTTGCCGGTACCGGTAAAAATTTTATAGCCGGTGCAGACATTACCCAGGTTCAGGGGGTCAAGGATCGCGAGCTTATCCTGGAGCGGACACTTGCGTTTACCCGTCTGGTCAGCAGCATGGAAACAGGTCCCAAGCCCATCGTTGCCGCTATCAACGGCAATTGTCTTGGCGGTGGCCTGGAAGTCGCCATGGCTTGTCATTATCGTGTGGCTGCCAAAGGTGTCAACCTGGGTCAGCCGGAGGTACAGATAGGGTTGATTCCGGGAGCAGGCGGCACCCAGAGGCTACCCCGTTTGATCGGACTGCGGTACGCTTTGGAGATGATCACCATGGGTAAGCCAATCAAATCCGAGATAGCCCATAAAAGGGGCTTGGTGGATGTCGTGACTGATGCTGATGGCTTGATTGAAAAAGCGCTTGAGGCTGCCCGGCGGTTCACCACCGGTCAGCTCAATATCAAGGCGCGGATGACCCGTAATCAGCACCACTGGATTCCGAGTGCTGCAGAGAAAAAAGCGATGATGGATTTTACCAAAGCCATGGTGGCCGCACAATCCAAAGGTTATATCGCACCGATGAAAGCGGTGGCGGCCATCGACCAGGGACTGAGTTATGATGTCGATAAGGACCTTGAAAGGGAGGCGGAACTGTTTGCCGATTGTGCCGTGTCGGATGTTGCTGAAAACCTTATCGGGATATTTTTGAATACGCGTGCTGCAGGAAAACTCGAACGGATCAAAGGCGTCGAACCTGCCGGTATCAAGAAAGTGGCCATGCTGGGAGGGGGCGTCATGGGTTCGGGAATCGTCAACCTTCTGCTGAAAAGTGGATGTGAAACCTTTCTCTGGGATATCAACGACGCAGCCCTTGAAAAAGGTGTGGCGTCTGTCCGTAAGACTTTTGCTTTTCCCATCAAGAAGCGCAAGATGAAACAGGAAGATCTTGAAAATATGCTGGAAAAACAGTTCAAGACCACCACCGACCTCAAGGATCTGGGCGGGGTGGACCTGGTCATCGAAGCCGTGGTGGAAGACATGGCCATCAAACAGAATATATGGAAACAGTTGGAGGGGGTCTGTCCTTCCCACACCGTGTTTGCAACCAACACCTCCGCTCTGCCCATAACGGAAATGGCCTCGGCGCTATCTGATCCAGGCAGGATGATCGGTCTTCATTTTTTCAACCCGGCCCATCGCATGATGCTCCTGGAGATTATCTGCGCCGAGCAGACATCCAACCAAACCCTTGCCACGGGCGTGGCATTTGGTCGGCAGATCAAAAAAATTCCCATCGTGGTCAATGACGGCCCCGGTTTTTATGTTTCCCGGCAACTGGGTGGGTTGATGGGCGGTGCCGTCTATCTCACGGCTGACGGTGTTGATGGTTCCGTCATCGAGCAGGCCATGATCAACTTCGGCATGCCCATGGGGCCGGCGACCCTTTCCGACCTCACAGGAATCGACATCAATTACCACGTCAATAAAACCTTCGAGAAAAGACTGGGAGAACGCTACAAGGTTCACCCCCTGACGGAGCTGATCTATAAAACCGGATGTTACGGTCGTAAGACCGGCGCCGGATATATGGATTACAGCGGTGACACACCTGTTCCGAATCAAAAGATTGTGGATGTCGTGCAATCCTATCTTGCCGACAACGGTGTGACACCCAAGGTGATGCCGGAACAGGAAATTGTCGACCTGATGCTGGCAAACGCCATCAATGAAGCTGCCTACATGATGCAGGAGGGTATCTGTGACAGACCACAGGATATGGACCTGGCCATGATTTATGGCACGGGATTCCCGCCATTCCGTGGTGGTATACTGCGTTATGCAGATGTGTGGGGTCTTGCAAACGTTCTTGAGAAGCTTATTGAACTGGAAACCCAGTACGGTGTTCATTTCAAGCCGGCAGCCCTGCTCGAGGAGATGGTTGAGAAAAACGAGATGTTTTATTAAAAAGTGTATCGTGTTTGGTATTTAGTGTTTTGCCTGTCGCTGTTCGTACTAAGTGTTTCGTGTTTAGGCGTTTAATAAATGTCGATGACTGTGAAGCTTTTGCAACACACCAAACACAACACACCAAACACGATACACCAAATACCAAATACAAAATACCATATGTAAACAGGAGGTACTATCATGAAAGAAGTTGTCATTGCCGGATATTTGAGAACCGCACAAACCCGGTCACGCCCGAATGATCCTGCACGGGATTGGTTCTGCAAAATGCGCTCGGATGAGTTGCTGGCAAAGATCCTGCCGGAAGTTATTAAAAAGACCGGGATCGACGCCAAAGAGATTGATGATTTTATTGTGGGGTGCGCCACGGGTGTTTCAGAACAGTTTACTTTCGGTGGTCGCTTTCCCCTTTTTCTGGCCAACCTGCCGGAAACCATAGCTGCAAAATTCGTGGACCAGCAGTGCGGTTCGGCAATGGCCGGAGTCCAAATCGGTTTCATGGAGATTGCCATGGACTTTGCGGATATCGTCATGGTGGGAGGCATGGAGCACATGACCCGCGTACCCATGGGCGGCCCTCTAATCGATCGCGGCGCCATTGTTCCCAACATGGGTTTATTTATGGACCCATCCTACCAGCACTGGGATATGATGACCAGTATGAACATGGGGCTGACGGCGGAGAAGCTTTTTGCCCAGTGTGACTTCACCAAGGAAGACAT